>JALYRN010000672.1 GCA_030855295.1 Myxococcota bacterium
GTGCTCGCCGGTCCGCTCGCGGTCGCGCGCACGACGGTGAGGAGCGTGAGCCCGGGCCTCGCCGCGATCCCCGAGCGCGGGCTGCTCGCGCTGTGCCATCCCGCGGGACCGGGGCCGTGGGGAGGGCCCGACGTGATCGATCGCGTCGAGCTCGTGCTGATCGGCGCGGACGCGAGCCCCGCGACGCGCGCCGTCGAGGTCGGGCGCGGAGGCGAGGTGCGCTCCGTCGCATGCGGCTGGAACGGTCGCGAGCTGCTGGTCGTCTGGTCGCGCTCGCAGGACGGGCGCGAGCAGCTCGTCGCGCGCCGGATCGCCCTCCGGGACGAGGCGCCGCGGTTGCTCCGAGCGCCGGCGCGCCCGCTGTGATAGCGGTGCTCGCGTGGCGAGCGAGGAGATCGAAGAGGCGTGGGAGATCGTGCGCTGCGGCAGCGGCGCGGGCGTCCTGATCACGTGCGAGCACGCGTCACAGCGGCTGCCTGCGCCGTGGTCGTGGAGCGAGCGCGATCAGCAGAGGCTGGTCGGCACGCACTGGGCGTACGATCTCGGGGCCGCGGAGCTCGCGCGCGAGTACGCGGCATCGATCGGCGCGGTCGCCGTGCTCTCGCGCTTCTCGAGGCTGCTCGTCGATCCGAATCGGCCCGAGGACTCGGACACGCTCTTCCGCGCGGTCGCGGAGGGCGAGCCGGTCGAGCTCAACGCGGCGATGTCGCCGGCCGAGCGCGAGATCCGTCTCGACGCGTACTACCGCCCCTTCCACGAGGCGGTCGATCGCGAGGTCGCCGCGTCGGGCGCGCCGTTCCTCCTGGCGATGCACAGCTTCACGCCGCTGTACGAAGGCACATCGCGCGCGCTCGAGGTCGGCGTGCTCTTCGACGAGGAGGAAGAGCTCGCGATGACGATGGTCGAGACCCTCTCGCGCGCCGGGCTCGCCGCCGCGCCGAACGAGCCGTACTCGGGGCGCGAGGGGCTGATCCACGTCGTCAAGCGGCACGCGAGCACGCACGGGCGACGCGCGATCGAGATCGAGGTGCGGCAGGATCTCGCGGTCGATCCCGCGTTCCGGGCGCGGCTGGTGCCGCTGCTCGCGTCGCTCCTGCGCTAGGAATTCCTCTGAGGAAAGCATGAAGGCATGAGGGCAGGATCATGCCTTCATGCCTTCCACTGTCGTCAGCTCCTGTCGGCGATCGGCTCGCCCGCTCCGGGGCGAGCACTCCTGTCGGGGCTCAGCGGCACTCACCGCGCGCGCGGGCCGCGACGCGAGCGAGGATCGCGTCGACCACCGGCGTGAAGTCGTCCTGGCAGATCGACGCGACGACCGCGTGCGCGCCCGCGGCCTCGAGGTCGCGCGCGACGCGCACGATGCGCCGCGGCGGGAACGCGATGCCGACGCCCGGCACGTCGCACGAGGGCGCGAGCCGCGTCGGCATCGCGGGATCGATGCGCTCGGCCATCGACGCATCGGCGAGGAGCGCGTCGAGATCGGGCGCGCTCGCGATCACGTCGGGCGGTGCGCCCGCGACCGTCGCGAAGATCACGTCGGCGGGATCGGCGCGCAGCGCGAGCAGGCCGTCGACGTAGCGCGAGGTCGGGTGCACCGCCTCGGGGTACGTGGAGCAGCGCAGGTTCAGATCCGTCCCGCCGTACTCGGGGCTCGACGTGTCGAAGATGCCCGAGTCGGCGGCCGAGCAGTCGTCCTCGTCGGTCAGCATGACGATCGCCAGCATCGAGTCGGTGCGTACGAACCCGGCGTTCGCGCCGTCGGCGTGGCCCGAGGTCCCGCCCTCGAACCTGATCGCGGCGGACGCCGGAGTGACGGCCTTGAGCGCCGCCTCGAGCGGCTGCTCGAAGCCGCAGCCGCCGATGCCGATGTTCGCGATGCAGCCGACGTGATCGACGAACGCGTCGAGCGCGCCCGCCGGCGCGTCGGCGCCCAGCTCGGCGAATCGCGGATAGCTCGCGTCGCACGCGGTTCCGTCGCCGCGCGGCGTGGTGAGGAGCACGCCGTCGTCGCCCAGCGCCGTCCCGAACGTCCCCGCGCCGCACGTCGGGATCTCGAAGCCGCCCGTGCCCATGTCGCTCGACACCACGCCGACGCGCACGCTCTCGAGCGCCGGGAAGTCCTGCGTTCCGTCGGCGTCGACGTCGCCGCTCGCGAGCGCCCGCGCGAGCCGCGGGATCTGCGCGTAGAGCGCGGCCTGCTCCTCGGTCATCGAGTTGGAGTTGTCGACCATGAAGACGACGTCGAGGCGGCCGTTGGCGCGACCGCAGCAGCCCTCGCCCTCGCACGCGGTGCCGACGAATGCCTGGCTGAAGTGCGTGCTCTCCGCGATCGCGATGCCGCCCTCGACGCGCGTGCTGCGCGGCACGAACGCGCCGCCCTCGCGCGCGCTCCAGAACACGCTCACGCTTTCGGCGTCGCCGGTGAACGGGATGCGCAGCTCGATCGGGGCGTCGAACGAGAGCCCCTCCGGCTCGAAGCGCAGGACGGGCGAGCTCGCGCTGAGCCACGACGGCGGCGTCGCGTCGGTCGCCGTGATCGTGATCGTCGTCGCCGACGGCAGCGCGCCCTCGGGGATCCGGAGCACCACGCCGGCGAGCGCGAGCTCACCTCCGGCGCGATCGATCGTCGCGCTCACGGACTCGCCGACCACGGGCGCGTCGAGGGGAGTGTGCGCCTGCGTGCACGCGGCAGCGCAGAGCGCGATCAGCGCGAACAGAGAGCTCGTTCGTGACGTGCGTGTCATGGGAATGTTCGACCTCCGATGACCGATGAGTCGCCACTGGGGGCCGGCGTTTCCAACGCCTCGACGCGCGCGCGCGCTACCGCTGGAGGAAGCGCTCGATCGGCTCGAAGATCTCGTCCTTCGCGTGCCGGCCGATCGCGAGATCACCATGGCCGTAGTCGGCGCTCGCGCCGGCCTCGCGCGAGAGCAGCACGAACGTCTTGTCGACGTCGTCCTGCGTGCGTCCCCACGCATCGTACGCCGCGCGCACGCTGTCGGGCGGCGCGAGCCGATCGGCGGCGCCCGCGAAGAACAGCGCTGGCACGCGCTGCTCCTCGAGGCGCTCGAGGATCGACTTGCCCTCGACGTCGATCGGTCCGTGGCGCGACATCCAGCGCACGTAGTCGACCGCGAGCCAGCCCGGCAGGTCCTGGATCGTCATCAGCGACGCGCCTGCGATCCCGCGCTCGACGTTCGCCCGGTTGTAGACGACGTCGTGGAACGGCGTGCGCGGGAACCAGTCGGCAGCGAACGCCGCCATGCGCGAGAGCAGCCGCAGCGGGATGCTCGGGATCGCCCACCACGGCAGGAAGCGCAGCATGCTCGAGAGCACGAGCGGCCACGGCGGTCGCACGATCGCGGGCGAGCCGAGGATCACCACCTTGCGAAGGTGCTCGGGCGGGACGGTGCGCCCGATCGATCCGTAGAGCAGCATCCCGCCCATCGAGAAGCCGACGTAGTCGAGCTGCGGCGCGCCGGTGACCTCGAGCACGCGCTCGATGCCGATCGGCAGATCGAAGCGCGCCATCCGCTCGAACCGCATCAGCGGCCGCTCGCGCCATCGCCTGTCGCTGCGCCCGCTCCTCAGCGTCAGCAGCCAGCAGTCGCGCCCCGCGGTCGCGAGGTGTCGCGCGAGCGAGAGGTCGGGGAGCATGTCGTTGTTCTGGTGGTTGATGCCGATGCCGTGCACCAGCAGCACGGGCGCCTGCGCGAGCGCGCCCGCCAGCTTCTCGGGCGCGGGCTCGACGACGCCGCTCGCGCGCTCGCGCAGCGGAGGCAGCCGGCGCAGCTCGATCGCCGAGCCGTCGGGGGTCTCGATGCGCTCCTCGAGCGCGTACTCGAGCGGCACCGTCAGGCGCTTCACCCAGTAGCGATAGTGCGCGACGGCGGCGATCAGCGACGTGAGGAGCAGCGCGATCGCGACCGCCGCGATCCAGATCATCCGCGCTCGGGCTCCGCCTTCGGATCGGGCTCCGCCTTCGGATCGGGCTCAGCCTTCGGATGATCGGGGCCGGTTCCACCGAGCGCGCGCCGCTCGCGCTCACGCTGGCGGAAGCGCGCGATCTGCGTCGCCGACGGATTGACGCGCACGGTCGCCTCGCCCGCGTCGACCAGCACGACGTCACCGGCGCGCGCCCACGCGAAGAGCCCACCGACGCCCGCGATCGCCGGGATTCCCGCCGCGCGCACGATCGCCGGTCCGAGCGCGCTCGGATCGACCTCGTTGCCGACCGCGATCGCGGCGCTCTTGTGCGCGACCGCGGCGAGCGCGACCACCGCCGACAGGCGCTCCGGCATCAAG
>JALYRN010000079.1 GCA_030855295.1 Myxococcota bacterium
GTCGCGAGGCGTGCGGTGTCGCGGGGGAGTGCGGCGAGCTCTCGTGCGCCGCCGCGTGCGTCGCGAGCGCCGAGCGCGCCTCGTCGTGTCGCGGCACCTGTGGCCTGACCACGCCGCGCGGCGCGTTCGGCTGCTACGCGGTGTGCATCGCGGGCGCAGAGCGGACGTCGTCGTGTCGCGCGACCTGCGGCGGCGGCTCGCCGTGCGCCGACCGCGGCTGCTACGCGGCGTGCACCGCGAACGGCGATCCCACCTCGGCGTGCGTGGACGTGTGCGGGCTCGACAGCGCGTGCGCGCACGTCGGCTGCTACGAGGCGTGCCGCATGAGCGGCGACGCCACCGCGTCGTGCCGCTCGATCTGCGGGGTCTCGGACGACGCGTGCCGCGACTGCGGCGACGTCGTGACGGTGCGCGAGGGGTGCTGGGCGGTGTGCTCGGCGCGCGCGGGCTCGCCCGCGAGCTGTGCGGAGACGTGCCGCTGACCGTGTGATCCGTCCGCGCCACGGGTGCCGAGCTGATAGCCTCGGTCGGCGGGATCTCGTCCGCGCGGAGGGTGGATGCGCTCACTCGTGCTCGGCTGTCGCTTTCTCTTCGGCTCGCGCTGGCTGCTCGTGCTGGCGTTTCCTCTCCTCGCGCTCGCGGGGTGCGACTGCTCGGGGCCGACCGGCGGCACGTGCGCGAGCTCGAGCGAGTGCCGCGGTGGCCAGGTCTGCGTCGACGAGCGCTGCGTCGCGCCGGTCGACGGCGGTGCCGACCCCGACGGCGCGGTGCCGGTCTGCGACGACGGCCGCGATCGCTGCGGCCCCGCCTGCTGCGGCGCGGATCGCGTCTGCGTCGCGGGCGCCTGCGCGCTCGACTGCGGCGACCTCCTCGAGTGCAACCGCGCGTGCTGCGCCGCCGGTCAGGAGTGCCTCGACGGAACGGCGTGCGTGACCGAGTGCGCCGACGAGACGCAGCGCTGCGGCGCCGCGGGCGATCTCTGCTGCGCGGGCGGCGAGGCGTGCCTCGGCGACTCCTGCGTGATGCTCGGCGATCCCTGCGAGCTGACCGAGGAGTGCGCGATCGACGCGTTCTGCGAGCCGACGCTGATGCGCTGCGTGCCGCGCGACGCGGTCGAGGTCTGCGAGTACCGGCCGCCGGTCGGCGAGTTCTCGCCGCGCGTCGGGTGCCAGTGGCGGCCGCCGGCGGGACCGTACGCCGCGTACGACGACGTGGTCATGACGCCCGCGGTGATGAACCTGACGGACGACAACGGCGACGGACGCACCGACACCCTCGACATCCCCGACATCGTGTTCACGGCGTTCGACTACCAGGTCGACGGCTGCTGCACGAACCGCGCGCGCCTCGTGGTGGCGAGCGGCGCGTGCAACGCCGACGGCTCGATGACGACGCACGCGATGCTCGACGCGCCCTTCCTCGACAACTCGGGCGGCATCGCGCTCGGCAACCTCCACCTCGACACCGACGCGGCCGAGCGCGCGCCCGAGATCGTCGCGACCATGCGCGTCGGCGCGGTCGCGTGGCGGCGCAGCTCGGCCGACGGAACGGGCTGGGCGGAGATCTGGCGCAACACGACGATGCCGAGCGCCGCGCACACCCGCGGCGGCGCCACGCCGTCGCTCGCCGATCTCGATGGCGACGGAAGGCCCGAGGTGATCATCGGCAACCTCGTGCTCGACGGACTGACCGGCGCGGTGATCTGGGACGGTCTCGTCACCGTCGGCCCGACCGCGGGCATCGGGAACAACGCGTTCCTCGGTCCGTCGTCGACGGTCGCCGATCTCGATCTCGACGGCCACCCCGAGGTGATCGCGGGCAACACCGTCTACGACGGCCGCACCGGCGCGGAGATCTGGACGTACACCTACACCACGAGCGCCTCGACGTGCCAGGGCGCGATCCCGTGCGACGGCTTCAACGCGGTCGGCAACTTCGACGGCGATCCCGAGGGCGAGGTCGTGATCGTGCGGCTCGGTGAGGTGTTCGTGCTCAACCACGACGGCACGCTCCTGCACCAGGTGACGATCCCGCGCGACGACTGCGCCCGCAACGAGAGCGGCCCGCCGACGATCGCGGACTTCGACGGCGACGGACGCCCCGAGATCGGCACCGCGGGCGCCGACTTCTACGTGGTCGTCGACTTCGACTGCACGGGCACCCCGCTGCCGGCGGGCTGCGAGCGCGAGAACATCCTGTGGACCGTGCCGAACCAGGACTGCTCGAGCCGCGCGACGGGGTCGAGCGTGTTCGATTTCGAGGGCGACGGAGCGGCCGAGGTCGTCTACGCGGACGAGGTCAGCTTCCGCATCTTCGACGGACGCACCGGCGCGATCCTCTACGACGATCCCACGCACCAGAGCAACACGCGCATCGAGATGCCGATCGTCGTCGACGTCGACAACGACGGACAGAGCGAGGTGATCATCCCCGAGCCGAACCGCACCAGCGTGGCGCTGGGCGGAATCGAGGTGTGGGAGGACGTCGACAACAACTGGGTGCGCACGCGCCGCGTGTGGAACCAGCACGCGTACTCGGTCACCAACATCACCGAGGACGGCCAGGTTCCCCGTGTCGCGGAGGTGAACTGGCTGAACACGCGCCTCAACAACTTCCGGCAGAACGTGCAGCCGGGCGGGCTCTTCGACGCGCCTGATCTACAGATCACGAGCATCGAGGTGGGCGAGTGCCTGCCGAGCGGCGTGCTTCGGATCGCGGTGACGGTGACCAACCGCGGCGCGCTCGGCGTGCCGCCCGGGATCGCGGTGTGGGTGCGCGCGACGCAGGAGGACGGCACCGTCGTCGACCTGGGCGTGCACCGCACGACGATGACGCTGCTGCCGGGGCGCTCCGAGGTGATCGTCGTGACGTGGGATCTCGGCGGGCCGTTCCCGTTCCGCGACTTCACGGTCGAGGCGATCGCCGACGACGACGGCATGGGCGGCGGCGACTACAACGAGTGCATCGAGGACAACAACGGCCTCGTCAGCGAGACGCTGATGAGCTGCTCGTTCGGGTGACTCGGCGAGGAGTGCTCGCCCCGGAGGGCGCGTACGGGAGCGCGCCCGGCGCGCGGACGGAAGCGCCCGGAGCGGGCGAGCCGATTCTTAGACAGCCTGTGACTCGGCGAGGAGTGCTCGCTCTCACGTCGGCGGCGGGAGCTGCGAGGTCTCCTCGAGCTCTCGTCCCTGCGTCTCGGGGAGCCACTTCAAGATCAGCGCGAGCGCGATCAGCGGTGCGACGCCGGTCGCGGCGACGGCGGGGCCCCAGCCGACGTCCTCGGCGGCGAGACCGACGGCGACCGGCGCGAGCACGTAGCCGATGCGCCCGAGGAGGTTGTTCGACCACGCGAACGCGTCGCTGCGGAGCTCGGTCGGGAAGAGCTCGGTGGTGAACGCGTTGAGCGCCGGCAGCACCGCCGACGCGCCGAAGATCGCGAGCACGACCGGCACGAAGAGCAGCGCCTCGCCCTCGAGCAGGTACGACCCGAACGCGCCGAGGCTCGTCAGCACGAAGATGATGATCGAGCCGCGCCTGCGCCCGATCACGTCGAGCAGGCGGCCCGCCATGAACACCAGCGGCATCGCGACGATCGCCGCCACCGCGATCAGCAGCCCGACGCGGGTGTCGGGCATGTGCAGATCCTCGACCGCGTGCTGCTTGAAGAACGTCACCGCGGTGTTGGTGCACAGGTACGTCAGCCCCCAGATCAGCGCGAGCTGGAGCACGCGCGGGAGATAGGGCGTTCGCAGGATGCGGAAGAGCGAGGGCGGAGCGCGCTCGGCCGGCGGCAGCGCTTCGAAGCGCGCGGTCTCGCGCAGCGTGCGTCGCGCCACCGCGAGGAGCAGCAGCGGGATCGTCCCGACGAAGTACACCGTGCGCCACCCGAGCGGCGACCGGATCAGGATCGGCACCACGCCCGCGCACACCACCGCGCCGAGCGCGCTCCACGCGCTGATCACGCCGATCATGTGGCCGCGGCGCGACGCCGGGAATTCCTCGGCCGCGTAGATCATCGACACGGCCCACTCGCCGATCAGGAAGACGCGCGCGGCGAACTGCAGGATCGCGAAGAGCATCGCGGACGAGACGAGCCCGCTCGCGAACGAGAACAGCGTGTAGCCCGCGATCGTCAGCGAGAGCACCGGCTTGCGGCCGATGCGATCGGCCTGTCGCACGAGCAGATAGGCGACGACCGTTCCGATGTTGGTGAACGCGATCAGGAGCCCGGTCTCCCACTCGCCGAGCTCCATCTCGTGGCGCAGCGTCGGCAGGATCTGCGCGAGCGCCATCTGATCGAAGCCCTCGAAGAACGTCGCGACCCCGAGGAAGAGGAAGAGCTTGCGCTGGTAGGCGCTGAGGGGGCTCTTCGCAGACGGCGGCGTCATCGCGCGGCAGGATACTCCGTGCCGAGATGCCACGGTCGAGACGTCGCTCCCCAGGCGCAGCGCTCCGGCGCACCCGAAGCCGCGCGCCGGAGCGCCTGGCATCGCGCGTGAACGGAGGCTCGATGATGAAGATCAAGACGACGATCGCCAGCGTGCTCTTCGGCGCAGCGACGGTGCTCGGCGTGACCGGCTGCCAGGAGGACCCCACCGAGACCGGCTCCGGGCTCGCCGGACAGGAGGTCGGCGAGCAGGCGCCGATCGGCCTGGAGCGCGGCGAGGGGCTCGGCGACGAAGGCATCCAGACCACGCCGCAGGAGCAGCCGCCGCGCGATCGAGAGGTCGATCTCGATCGACCTGCGCCCGGCGGCGCGACGTACGGCCAGAGCTGGCAGATGCAGAGCGGCGGCGCGGCGGGCGAGGCGCCAGAGCTACAGGAAGTGGAGTGAGGGGGGCGCCGCCGGGCGGCTGACGCGTGCTACATCGCGGGCACCATGGTGTCCGCGATCTTCGATGCGTCCCGCTGGGAGGCCATGCCTGGCTTCTCGTTCACCGACATCACCTATCACCGCGCGAAGGAGCGCGGCACGGTGCGCATCGCGTTCGCGCGCCCCGAGGTGCGCAACGCGTTCCGGCCGCACACGGTCGACGAGCTCTGCGCCGCGCTCGAGCACGCGCGCACGTCGAGCGACGTCGGCGTGGTGCTGCTGACCGGCAACGGACCCTCGCCGAAGGACGGCGGATGGGCGTTCTGCTCGGGCGGCGATCAGCGCGTGCGCGGCAAGGACGGATACAAGTACGAAGGAGGCGCGGGCGGCGCCGCCGGCATCGACGCGGCGCGGCTCGGACGGCTGCACATCCTCGAGGCGCAGCGCCTGATCCGCTTCATGCCGAAGGTCGTGATCGCGGTGGTGCCGGGCTGGGCGGTCGGCGGCGGGCACAGCCTGCACGTCGTCTGCGACATGACGATCGCGAGCGAGGAGCACGCCGTCTTCAAGCAGACCGACGCCGATGTCGCGAGCTTCGACGGCGGGTTCGGCTCCGCGTACCTCGCGCGCCAGGTCGGACAGAAATTCGCGCGCGAGGTCTTCTTCGTCGGGCGCGACTACAGCGCGCGCGAGGCGCACGCGATGGGCATGGTCACCGCGGTGGTCCCGCACGCCGAGCTCGAATCGTTCGCGCTCGAGCAGGCCGCCGAGATCAACACCAAGAGCCCGACCGCGATCCGGATGCTGAAGTACGCGTTCAACATGATCGACGACGGCCTCGTCGGGCAGCAGCTCTTCGCCGGCGAGGCGACGCGGCTCGCGTACGGCACCGACGAGGCGAAGGAGGGCCGCGACGCCTTCGTCGAGAAGCGGCCCAGAGACTTCAAGCGCTTCCCCTGGCACTACTGAGTCGACAGGAGTGCTCGCCCCGGAGGGACCGGACGGAAGCGCGCGCTTCGCGTGCGGACGGAAGGTCCCGGAGCGGGCGAGCCGATTTTTAGACAGCCTTTGAGTCGACAGGAGTGCTCGCCCCGGAGGGCGCGTACGGGAGCGCGCCCGGCGCGCGGACGGAAGGTTCCGGAGCGGGCGAGCCGATTTTTAGACACCCTCTGACTCGGCAGGAGTGCTCGCCGAGGGCGGGCACGGAAGCGCGGGAGCGTCAGCGCTGGTAGCGCAGGATGACCTCGCAGCGCGGGCCGTCGCCGGCGCCGATCACGCGGGTCTGCCGGCGCTCGACCTTCATGAGGTCGAGCACGGCCTCCATGCCGCCGACGAAGTCCTCCCACATGCGCGCGGTGTAGCCGTCGAAGCCGTCGAAGACGTAGTGCAGCATTCCCTCGCGCGACTCGATCAGGCGCGCGGTGCCGCCGTCGACGTAGCGCTGGAGCACGCGCGTGGTGTTCGCGACCGCCATCTGCGGCGTCGCGACCAGCGAGATGATCTTGAACAGCGTCGAGAAGTCCTCGGTCACCGCCGCCCGCGCGAGGTCGCGCACGATCGCCTGCTCGCCTGGGTGCTCGTCCTCGATCGCCACGAGCAGCGCGTCGTACCACGAGGCGGCGTACCAGCCGTTCGGCATGATCGCGCCGCACCGGAGCGCCTCGCCGGCCTCGCCCGCGACCCGCGCGCGCACCCGCTCGGCGCCCTCGGCGCCCGCGCGGCGCTCGAGCGCGCGAAGGGTCCCTCGGAAGTTGACGCCTTTCAGCTTCCGCTCCGACATCGGCGCGGATGGTACCGTACTGGGCGGGAGGACCACCGATGTCGCCACCGAAGATCACGCGGAAGGACGCGTTGCCGTGGACGAACTTCGCCGCGAGCCTCGCGCCGCGGAAGATCGCGACGCTGTTCCAGCTCGAGAGCTGCGGCGACCCACGCGCCGACGCCGACGCGTTGCGCGGGATCGTCGTCGAGGCGGAGGGACGCAGCCCGCCGTCCTCGGTGCGTGCGGTCGGAACGTCGTGGTCGTTCTCGCCGGTGATGCTCGATCCCGGCGTGATGATCGACATGACGGGCCTCGATCGCGTGCTTCCTGCGCTGGGCGCGGGTGACCTCGCGCCGGGCGTCGATCCGAGCGCGCTCGTGCACGTGCAGGCGGGCGCGCGGATCGCCGACGTGAACGACGCGCTCGCGCGCGCCGGCCGATCGATGCGGACGATGGGAGGGCGCGGAGGACAGACCATCGGCGGTGCGATCGCGACCGGATCTCACGGCTCGGCGATCGATCTGCGCGCTCCGTCCGACTTCGTCCGCGGGCTGCACCTCGTGACCAGCGGCGGCCGCTCGATCTGGATCGAGCGCAAGAGCCGTCCCGCCGTCACGCCCGCGTGGTGCGTCGGACAGGTGATGGAGTACGTCGCGGACGACGACGCGTTCGAGGGCGCAGTCGTCGGGCTCGGCTGCTGGGGCGTCGTCGCGTCGCTGCTCGTGGAGACCGAGCCGCTCTTCCATCTCGAGCTGCGGCGGTTCCGCTCGCGCCTCGACACGTGTCTGCGGCGCGCGATCCGCACCCTCGAGCTCGATCGCGGCGCGCTGTTGCATCGCGACGATCGCCCCTACCACTTCGAGGTCGTGCTCGACCCCTATCACGCGACCGACGAGGGAGGCGCGACCATCACGGCGGCGTGGAAGACCGACGCGCCGCGAGCTGGCGACCCCGCGCGCGGCAACGCGGTCTCGGATGCGCTCGGTGACTTCCTGACCGCGCTCGCGGGGCTGAAGCCGGGCGCGGTGCCGGCGATGCTGCCGCTGCTGCTCGGCGCGCAGTACGGCGAGCGCACGTTCACGGGGCCGCTCGGCGACTGCTTCCCGGCGAACGTGCCGTCGGGGTTCTCGCCGTTCGCGATGGAGGTCGCGGTCGATCTCGCGGACGCCGAGGCCGCGCTCGACGTGGTGCTCGCACAGATCCGCGCGCCCGGCAGCTACCAGTATCCGGGGGTGGTCGCGCTGCGCTTCACCCGCGGGACCGGCGCGCTCCTCGGGCACACGCGCTTCGATCGCACCTGCACGATCGAGCTGCCGACGCTCGGCGGCATCCCGGGGACCGACGCGTTCTTCGATCGGCTGCGCGAGGCGCTCGATCGCGCCGGCATCGAGCACTGCCAGCACTTCGGCCAGGCGAACGACTACTCGTGGCGCCGTACCTCGGAGAGCTTCGGCGATCGGCTCGCGCGCTGGCAGAAGGCGCGCACTGCGCTGCTCGGTGCGGGCGCCGCCACGTTCTCGAGCCCGACGTCGCGCCGATGGGGCCTGACGACCTGAGAGGTGGATGATGGCGGTGCTCCCCGACGCTCTCGTGCGCTCGTGCGCGCGCTACGTGCACGACGGCAACCCGCTGCCGATGCGGCGCGCCGTCGATCGGCTCGTGACCACGCCCTACGGCTATCTCACGCTCGTGAAGGCGGGCTACCTCGGTCCGCACGCCGACTGGGACGTGGCGTCGATGGCGGCCGACCTCGCCGACGCGACCGCGCGGCTGACCGAGCGCCACGCCGACGATCCCGCGATCGTCGAGCGCAGCGCGCGGGTCGCCGAGCGCGCGGCGGCGATCGCCCAGCTCGTCGGGATGCCGGGCTCGGCCGAGCGTGACGCGTCGATCGCGAAGCTCTCGCCGATCGAGGTGGGGCGACCGCCGTTCCGACCGATCCGTGTGCCGGTGACGAAGCACCCGCAGCACGATCTCGTGCTCGACGTCGACGGCCCGGTGCGCGTGCGCTTCGTCGACGTCGCGCCGGCCGGGCATCAGCACGTCGTGCTGCTGGTGCACGGGCACAGCTCGCGCATCGAGGAGTACGACGCGCTGATCGAGGCACTGACGCCGGCGTGCCGCGTGATCGTGTGCGACCTGCCGGGGTGCGGCTACTCCGAGCACCCCGACCGCGAGTACCGCCTCGCGTGGTACGAGCGCGTGCTCCTCGCGCTGCTCGACGCCCGCCAGGTGCCGCAGTGCGTGGTCGCGGGCGGGAGCCTCGGCGGCAACCTCGCGCTGCGGCTCGGACTCTGCGCTCCCTCGCGGTTCCGGAAGATCGCCGCGTGGGCGCCGGCAGGGTGGTGGAAGACCGATCCGGTGCTCGCGGCGGGCGCGCGCCTGCTCGACGAGGCGACGTTCTGGAGCTCGCTGCGCATCCAAGCGGAGTCGTGGTGGTCCCGCAGCGACCCGTCGCGGTTCGCGCGCATCGAGGACGCGATCGAGTACCGCGTCGAGGTCTTCGGCCCCGGCTTCCTGCGCGCCTACAAGGACATCGCGTGGGAGCAGTGCGCGACCTCGATGTTCTCCCACGCCGACGATCTGACGGTCCCCACGCTGCTCTGCGTCGGCAAGGACGACCACTCGCTCGACATGCGCAACGGCGTCGTCCAGCTGAGCAAGACCATCCCGCGCGCGACGCTGGTCGAGTACGCGGGCGCGCACTCGATCGCCGACGAGCACACGGGCGACCTCGCGGCCCGGCTGATCGCGTTCGCGGGCGCGTGAGCGCGACGGGGTGGGCCGGCTCATGCGTGTCGCAGGCAGTGCGATTCCAGCGGGTCGGGCTCCGACGATGATCCTCGTCACCGCCGCCGCGGGGAACGTCGGTCGCGAGGTCGCCCGGGCGCTGCGCGCGCGCGGTGCCGACGTGCGAGCGGCCGATCGGGCGACGATCGACTTCCGCGATCCGAGCACCTGGGACGCGGCGCTCGACGGCTGCCGCGCGGTGTTCCTGCTCCGTCCGCCGGCGATCTCGGATGTCGAGCACACGCTGAACGCCTTCGTCGATCGCGCGCGCGCCCGCGGGGTCGAGTCGTTCGTGTTCCTGTCGGTCGCGGGCGCGGAGACGAACACGTTCGTGCCGCACCACGCCGTCGAGCGGAGGCTGATCGAGGGCCCGCGCGACTGGACGATCCTGCGCCCCGGTTTCTTCGCCCAGAACTTCGAGGACGCGTACCTGCGCGACGTGCGCGAGGACGACCGAATCTACGTGCCGGCCGGGAAGCGGCGGGTCGCGTTCGTCGACGTCCGCGATCTGGCCGAGGTCGCCGCCGCGGCGCTCCTCGAGCCTGCTGCGCATCGAGGTCAGGCGTACACGCTGACTGGCGGCGAGGCGGTCTCGTTCGACACCGCGGCGGCGCTGCTCTCTCGCGCGCTCGGGCGCACCATCCGCTACGAGCCCGCATCGATCGTCGGATACGCGCTCCACCTCCGGCGGCGTGGCCTGCCGCGCGGCCAGATCGCGGTGCAGACGATCCTGCACGTGCTGCTGCGGCTCGGGCAGGCCGAGTCGATCGATCCGACGCTGGGCGCGCTTCTCGGGAGGCCGCCGCGCACGCTCGCCGAGTATTTCCGGGACGCCGCGTCGGCGTTCCGATCGGAGACGTCCGTATGAAGATCGCCGTGCTCGGCTCGACCGGTCAGGCGGGCAGCGAGGTGGTGCGCCAGGCCCTCGAGGCGGGGCACGACGCGCGCGCGTGCGCCCGTCGCGACGCCGGCATTCCGGCCGGAGCGAGGAAGGTGATCGGCGAGCTCGACGACCAGGCCGCGCTCCGCCGCGCGATCGCCGGTGCCGACGCCGTGATCAGCGTGCTCGGGCCGCGGAGCGAGTGGATTCGTAGAAGGCCTCTGATCCGAGGTGTCGTATCGGCGCCGATCGCCCACGGGCGCCGCGAGCTTCCGACGTGAGGTACAAGAACGGATGACTGCTGCCGATGCTCGCGACGGGACCGCAGCGCGGTGCGAGCGCTGTGGCGCATCGCTGTCGCTCTCGCACGCGGGCCGCGCACGATGTCTGTTCTGCCTGCACGACCAGCCGCTGCCGGCCGGCATC
Organism: Myxococcota bacterium; assembly: GCA_030855295.1. Classification (GTDB taxonomy): domain Bacteria; phylum Myxococcota_A; class Polyangia; order Polyangiales; family Sandaracinaceae; genus Sandaracinus. The sequence goes on from JALYRN010000079.1 coordinate 10,672, forward strand.
ATCGCGCCCCTCGAAGAGCACGAGGAGCTGGCTCGATCGCTCGGCGTGCTGCGTCAGCAGCTGCACGGCGCCGGCCGCGGGCGCTGGTACTTCCTCGCGCTCGTGGCGGTGATGGTGCCGGGCGCGATGTGCGCCGCTGCGGGGATCTTCCAGGGCGCGTGGTCGGCTCGCGGCGACGCGCTCGCTGCCGCGATGTTCTCGTCGATCGGCGTGCTCGGCGTGCTGCCGTTCGTCGGCGTTCCCTTCCTCTGGCTGCGAGTCCAGTCGTCGACGCGCGCGCGACAGCTCGCCGCGCTGCCGGTCTCGACGCCGGTGGTGCGGCACGAGCGAGTGACGTCCGACTGTCCGAGCTGCGGCGCGCCTCACGCGCCGGACCCGCGCTCGCTCACCGCGCGATGCCGCCACTGCGCGACCGAGGCGCTCCTTCCGCTGCCGCTCGTCGACGCGCGCCTCGCCCGGCAGCACGCAGCGATCGTCGACGTGCGCGCCCGCGGCGAGGCCGAGGCCGACGCCGCGAAGGCTGCGGTCGCCGCGTGGCAGCGGATGATCAAGCCGCTGATGCTCGGCTTCTCGATCCTCTTCTTCATCGTGATGCTCGCGTTCATCGCCGCCGCCGAGCTGCGCTGATCGCTCCTGCTCGATCGAGCGGCGCGCCGCCGCGTCCTGTCGTGGCAGAATCGCGGCCATGCCGCCGAACGTCGCGACCGTCCTGTCGCCGATCACCGCCGACAGCGAGCCCGAGGGCACGAGATCGCCGTGGCTCCGCTCGTTCACGGAGGTGCCGCGCGAGCACGGCTTCGAGCCGCTGCGCGTCGAGGGCACGCTGCCGCGCGAGCTCGCGGGCACGATGTTCCGCAACGGGCCGGGGCTCTTCTCGGTGCTCGGGCATCGCTATCGGCACTGGTTCGACGGCGACGGTCTCGTCAGCGCGGTGCGCTTCGACGGGGGCCGCGCCGAGGGCGCGGTGCGGCTGGTGCGCAGCCGCGGCCTCGAGGAAGAGCATCGCCGCGGTCGCGCGTACTTCGGCGCGTACGGCACGAAGGCGCCGGGCCCGTGGAACCCGTGGCGCGCGGTGCGCTTCGTGCGCGAGGGCGGCAAGAACCCCGCGAACACCGCGGTGATGTGCTGGGGCGACCGCGCGTTCGCGCTGTGCGAGGCGGGTCGTCCGACCGAGATCGATCCCGCGACCCTCGAGACGCTCGGGGAGAGCGATCTCGGCGGCGCCGTCGTGCGCCCGTTCTCCGCGCATCCGCACCGCGTCGACGAGACCGGCTACGTCTACAACTTCGGCACGCGCCTCGGCCGCCCCAACGCGATCGATCTCTACGCGCTCCGCCCCGGCGGCACCGCGGGCCGGATCGGAGAGCTCCCGCTCGCGTTCCCCACGCTGATCCACGACTTCGCCGTGACCGCGCGGCACCTCGTGTTCTTCCTGGCGCCGGTCGAGATCGGGCTCTACCGGATCCTCTTCGGCCGCGCCTCGTTCGCCGACGCGATGCAGTGGCATCCCGAGCGCGGCACCGAGATCGTCGTCGTGCCGCTCGATGCGCCGGGCTCGCCGATCCGCTTCAAGACGGATGCGTTCTGGGCGTGGCACACCGGCAACGCGTTCGAGCGCGACGGAGAGATCGTCGTCGATCTGGTGCGCCACGCCGACTTCCGCGACAGCGCGGGCTGGCTCGGCGGCGTGATGGAGGGCGCGCCCGGCGGCGCGGCGGACGGCGTGCTGCACCGCGTGCGGATCGATCCCGCGCGCAAGACGCTGCGCTCCGAGCGCCTGCGCGACCGCACCGGCGAGTTCCCGCGCGTCGCGCCGGGCATGGACGCGCGCTCGCATCGGTTCCTCTACCAGGCCGAGCACTCTTCTCCCGACGTCGCGCGCCGCGGCCCGCCCGACACGCTGCTGCGCGTCGACGTCGAGACCGGCAAGTGCGACGAGCACCGCTTCGCCGCGCACGAGGCGCCCTCGGAGGGCGTGTTCGTCCCCCGCCCCGGCGCGAGCGATCCCGACGACGGCTGGATCGTCACGCTGGTCTACGACGCGAAGGCGCACGCGAGCGCGTGGGTCGTGCTCGACGCGCAGCGCATGAACGACGGTCCGATCGCGCGCGCGTGGCTCGACCACCACGTCCCCCTCGGCTTCCACGGCACCTGGTCCCCCGCGCGCTGAGCTGCCGCCTCCCGGCCACGCCGGGCACCTCACTCCGTTGCATGCACGAGCGCCGACACGTCCCTCGAGCCACCAGCTCTCGTGGGCCCATCCGTTCAAAACCGCTCACATACCAGAGCACGCTCGCGCGCGAGTGTTTGGTATCTTCGTGGCCCCTTGTACGGCGCGAGCATCGGGCAGTCGTTCGGAGTGCGGATCGGGTCGTTCCTCGGGCGGCAGATCGTGCTCGGCGCCTGCCGTGAAGATCCCGACGACTTCCAGAAGAGGCCGATGCCCCCGCTCGGGGCACGCCTGCCGAAGAACGTGGATCTGCGTCCGTGGAGCACGCCCGTGGAGGATCAGGGCGCGCTCGGGTCGTGCACCGCGAACGCGCTGGCGAGCGCGATCGAGTACCTCGTGCGCCGCACGTCCGGCGACGCGGGCGACGTGTCGCGCCTCTTCGTGTACTTCCAGCAGCGGCTCTGGGACGGCTCGGTGCGCGAGGACGTCGGGGCGTCCATCGCCGATGGCATCCGCGTGCTCCACCACCTCGGCGTGCCGCCGGAGCGCGCGTGGCCCTATCAGCGTGAGCTCTTCGCGGTGCAGCCGCCGGAGGGCGTGTACGCGCTCGCCGAGCAGCATCAGATCGCCGACTGGTGGTCGATCGACGTCGACGCCGACGCGCTGCGCGCCTGCCTCGCGCGCGGCTTCCCCGTGACCTTCGGCACGCGCGTGACCGGGTCCTTTCTGCGGCCGGGGCGCGACGGAGTGATCCCGATGCCGGGCGCCGGCGATCGCGACGACGCGCGCCACGGACGCCACGCGCTCCTGCTGATGGGCTACGACGACGCGCGTCGATCGTTCCTCGTTCGCAACTCGTGGGGCGAGGACTGGGGTGATCGCGGCCACTGCTGGATGCCCTACGCGTACGTGGCGAACCGCAGCTGGACGCGCGGCTGCTGGGCGATCCGCGCGAGCGAGGCGACCGAGCTCGAGCCGCTCCACGCGATCGAGGCCCCACGCGTGACGGTGAGCGCGCCGCCGTCGGGCGGGCCGGGCACCACGGGCGGCGCTTCGATGGCGGGCACCGCGCTCGGCGTCGGCGCGCAGCTCGCGGTGGGCG
>JALYRN010000673.1 GCA_030855295.1 Myxococcota bacterium
CGCCACCGCTCCGGTCGCGAGCTCGACCGCGAACGCCTCGCGTCGGAACGCGGCACCGTCGACGAACGACAGCGTCACGTGCGCGACGGCCTCGCTGGCGTCGGTGCACCAGCCCTCTGACCCGCCCGGCGTCGCGACCATCCAGCGCACGCGATCGTCGGGCGCGAGCGCGAGCACGATCGTTTCGTCGTGGACGCTCAGCTCGTCGAGGCGCGCGCGCTCGGGGCGCATCCGCCGCGGCGCCGACGGATCCCAGGCGGTCGCGCGGCGTCCGAGCAGCACGAGCTCCTCGCCGCGCATGCGCGGCTCGACGTCGCTCAGCAGCGGATCCTCGAGCGCGCACCGGGGCGCCTGCGCCGGGCTTCGGCGGAAGAGCCCTCGGCCTGGCTCGACCCAGACGAGATCCTCGCCCGCGCGCTGCCATCGCGCCTCGATCGGCGCGCGCAGCTCGCCCGAGCTCGCATCGACGACCTCCTCGCCGAGCAGGATTTCGTCCAGGCCGAACGCCGCGACGATGCCCTCGGACCAAGCATGATGACCGCCGCCGCGGAACCGGCGCATCCACCGCTCGCGCCCGCTGTCGCGATCGAGCGCGTACGCGATCCGGTCGTCGTGGCGATCGCGGCGCAGGACGATCAGCAGCGATCCCACCTGGTGCAGCGCGACGGCATCACCGGTCGACGCCCAGCTCCAGAGGTGCCGACCGTCGGCGAGATCGTGCGCGCGCCACGAGCCTCCGTCGTGCACCAGCACGACGTCGCTGCCGACCGCGAACGTGACGTCGCTTCCGGACCACGGATCGTCGTGCATCTCGTGGGGCACGCGGATCGGCGTGCGCCAGACGCGGCCCGTCGCGTCCGAGACCTCGACGTCGACCGGCGCGAGCCACGGGAGCGCTGCCGAGGTCCGCAGGTCGCGGGCGACGATCGTGCGCGCACCCGCCGCCACGCTGCGCCGGACGCCGATCACGGGATCGATCGCGAAGCGCCAGACGATCGCGGAGACGATCGCGCAGCTCGCGATGGTCAGGATCCCGACGACGATCCAGGGCGCGCGGCTCATGCGCGCCCACTGCGGTGATAGTTTCGCGCGGTCTCTCACGCTGGAGCTCACTCTGATCGACTCACGACGGTCCGGCACGACGATCCACGGAGCTCGATCGCGTCGCGCTCGCGGTCACGAACGAGCGAGACGCGGGCACGTAGCAGCCATGCCGCTGCGTCTCTCCGGGCTCGTGCTCGCCGCGCTCCTTCTCGCGATGCCGGAGCGCGCCACCGCGCAGTGCCGAGCATCCGCCGCCGGGACCTACTCGTTCGACATGCGCGTCAGCGTTCGCGCGGGCGTCCTCTGCATCCACACCGTCGACGTGTACGCCGGCGCGTCGTGCGACGGCGCACCGGAGTGGTCCGTCGATCTCGGGTGCAACCAGACGTCGCGCCTCGCGATCAGCGATCGCGCGCGGCTCATCTCGGTGCTCGCGCCGCGCGCCTCGCACCGCGACTGGGCGATCGTCACCGTGACCTCGCGCGAAGGCGGCAGTGTCGCGCTCCGGCTCGGCGAGCTCCCGGGGATCGAGGCGCTCCGCGGCACGGCGCGCGTCGAGCTCGACGGCGACGCGGTGCGGCTCCGAGGCGGGACCGACGTGCGCGTCTCGTTCCAAGCGCTCGAGGCACAAGCGCTCAGATCGAGCGCCGAGGCGGCTCCTCAGAGCGGGATGGCCTCCAGCGCGTCGCGATAGCCCCGCACGCTCTCCTCGCTCGGCGACCATCCGGCGAGGAAGCGGTGGAAGTCCGCGCGGGCGACGGGGTAGAGAGCGCGCCACTCGGCTTCGAGCGCGTCGGCGTCGACGGCGGGATCGAGGCTGGCACGCAGCGCGGCGAAGTAGTCGTCGAGGAGAGGCGCGCTGCCGGAGTCGCTGGTGCCCCAGCCGCGTCGCGCGAAGAGGAGATAGGCGACGTCCCGCATGCCGCAGCCGCCTCCGACATACTGGAAGTCGACGGCCGCCACTGCCGCGCCGTCGGGTGTGAAGCAGAAGTTGGCCGGCTTGGCGTCGCCGTGGACGAAGGTGCGAAAGCGCGCGCGTCGGAGCGCGCCGTCGAGGATGGGCGCCGCATCACGGAGGCGGGCATCGGCGATGACGGCGAGCTCGTCGGGGCGGGTGGCCAGGTGCCAGTAGGTGCCCTCCTCCCACAGCGCGTCCGGTGCGACGCCGACGAACGCGGCGTGGAAGCGCGCGAGCCAGGCGAGGCAGCGCTGGACCTCCACGACCGAGAGGCTGGCGCGGCGCGCGGAGTAGCCGGCGGCGTCGAGATCCTCGAGGAGGAAGCGCCAGCCCTCGTCGGTGCGCTCGGCCGCGAGACAGCGCGCCACACGACTCGGGCAGCGGGCGGCGTGGTCGCGATAGAAGGCACGCTCGACGTCGTAGGAGCGCAGCTTCCGCTCGTGGGAGCGCCCGCGGCCGCCACCCGGGCTCACCTGTTTGGAGATCACCGAGAGCACATCGGCCCCTTCGAGTCGGACCCGGACGATCTCGCCGTACCCGCTCCAGAGCAGCTGTACGTGCTCGCGACCTGCCACACGGGTGGCGCCGGTCAGCTCGCGGATCCAAGCATCCATCGCCGAGACCGTAGTCGCTCCGCCGGCGTTCACGCTGTGGTCTCGTCCAGCGTGAACCGGCGGCGCAGCACGGCGCGCAGCGCGATCCACGAGAGCAGCCCGATCGGGCCGAACATCAGCGTCAGCACGAGCGAGGGCACGACCGCGAGGTGCGGGATCCCGAGCCGCTGCGCGTCGCGCACCGCCCAGGCGCCCACGAAGAGATCGAAGATCAGGTAGTGCACCCAGCACGCGATCACGGTCTGCGGTGACGTGAAGATCCGCATCACGCCGTCGAGCGTGAAGTAGTGCGCGCCCTGCGGGCCGGGCTGATCGCCGAAGAGCAGGATCGCGTACGCCACGCCGAGCAGCACCGGCATCGCGAGCACCACCCGCTCGGTGCCGCGCCATCGCGGCGCGACCACGAGCAGCAGCCACGCCGGCAGCACCGAGTAGTTGGATACCGCGAACACGACGTCGAGCGTTTCCACGACGAGAGCATGCGCGAGCCCACGCGGCGTCGCGAGAGCGGTGGTGTGCGGACCGGATACTCCATGGGCGGGCGCGCAACGCAACGACGGACTTGCGGGCGTGGCGAGGGTCGGAGCGCGTCGGCGTCGCGCATCGCCTCCCGAGGTGCGAGGCTGCGCCCGATGCAACCGAACCGAACATCGTTCCTCGCCCTCGCCGTCTTGATCGCGTCGTGCTCGTCGGGCGAGCGAGTCGTGCGAGACGAGACACGGGTCTCCGTCCGCGTGACCGGAGGCGGCGCGAGCGAGTCGAGCGTCGCTGTGCGCGAGATGCCGGACCCGAGCCAGGTGCGCGAGCTCGCGGTCGGCGACGACGGCAAGCGCTGCGCGCTCCTCGAGGACGCGAGCGTGTGGTGCTGGAACGACGAAGATCGCGATCGCACGCCGGAGCGCGTCGAGGGGCTCGACGAGACGGCGCGGCTCTTCGGCGGCTCGAGCGCGTTCTGCGCGGTGAACACCGGAGGTCGCGTCCTCTGCTGGGGCGACGTCGGCATCGGCCGCGAGCGCTGGCGCGAGCCGCAGCTGCTCGCGATCCCGCCGCCGACCGCGATGGCGTTCGGCGAGAACGGCGGATGCGCGGTCATGGAGGACGAGACGGTCCGCTGCTGGGGCGCCACGTGGAACGGACACGGGGCGCCCGCGACGTCGGTCGAGGCGGTGTCGGGGCTCGCGGGCGTGACGGCGCTGGGCGCGTACGGTCTGTCGCGCTGCGCGGTGACCCGCGCGAGCGAGACCGTGTGCTGGGGCTGGGAGCGCTTCCATCACCTCGGTCCGCGCCGCGAGGACGGGCGCTTCCAGCATCGAGAGATCCGCGACGCGGTCGACGTCGCGCTCACGCGCGAGAACCTGTGGTGGGTGACGCGCGACGGTCACGTGCGCGTGATGCTCCGCGGCGCCGCGGATCGACGGCGCAGCGGCACGTACCGCTTCGACGTCGTCGACGTGCGCGGCATCGAGGACGCGGTCGCGCTCGAGTCGACGGGCTCGACGCTCTGCGCGATCACGCGCGCGGGCGCGCTGTGGTGCTGGGAGCCGAGCGCGCGCGAGGCGAACGTGCAGTCGATCACCGGCGTGCGCGCCCTGGTCTCGACGCAGCGGAGCGGCACGATGTGCGCGCGCACCGACGGAGGCTGGTTCTGCCGCGAGGGAGACGGCCCGTGGAGCGCGCTGGCGTGGGG
>JALYRN010000080.1 GCA_030855295.1 Myxococcota bacterium
GCGTTGAGCATCGGCAGGCTGCGCGAGGGCACGTAGCGCAGCCCGAGCGCCTCGAGCCCGGCGCGCAGCGCGCGATGGTGCCGCGCGTGCCGCGCCCAGCGCGCCTCGAGCCCCTCCTCGTGCACCATGCGCAGCGCCTCGCGCAGCGCGTACGTCATGTTCACCGGCGCGGTGTGGTGATAGGCGCGCTCGCCGCCCCAGTACGAGCGGATCATCGTCATGTCGAGGTACCAGCTCTGCACCTTCGTCTTGCGCTTCTCCATGCGCTCGACCGCGCGCGCCGAGAAGCTCACCGGCGAGAGCCCCGGCGGGCACGACAGGCACTTCTGCGTGCCGCTGTAGCAAGCGTCGATGCCCCACGCGTCGAGCTCGAGCGGCACCCCGCCGAGCGACGTCACCGCGTCGACCAGCATCAGCGCGCCGTGCTCGCGCACCACGCCGGCGATCTCTTCGAGCGGCTGGTGCGCCCCGGTCGACGTTTCGGCGTGGACGATGCCGACGACGCGGATCTCGGGGTGCGCGCGCAGCGTCTCGCGCACCGCGCCCGGATCGATCGTCTCGCCCCACGCCGCCTCGATGCGATGCACGGTCGCGCCCGCGCGCCCCGCGACGTCGCACATGCGCTCGCCGAACACGCCGTTCACGCCGATCGCGACTGCGTCGCCCGGCTCGACGAGGTTCACGATGGTCGCCTCCATCCCCGCCATGCCGGTGGCGGAGATCGGGAACGTCAGCTCGTTCGACGTGCGCAGCACGTACTTCAACAGCTCGCGCGTCTCGTTCATCACGCGCAGGTAGTACGGATCGAGGTGCCCGACGGTCGGCGCCCCGAGCGCGCGCAGCACGCGCGGCGGCACGTCGCTGGGGCCCGGCCCCATCAGCATGCGGGCCGGCGGATCGAGCTCGTCGTACGTGTTGGTGTTCGTGGTCGTCATGGCGGCCGCTACCTTCGCACGCGACACGGGCGACGTCATGAGCGGCGGACCGGACCGAGGGCACCTCACGCGCTCGTGTGTTAGGGAGCGCGCCGATGTCCGGACCCACGCCCGCGAAGCGGTGGCTCCCCGGCCACACGATGGCCGCGGTCGCGACCGTGGCGCTCTTCGCGTCGGCGCCGGGACAGACGTTCGTCGTCTCGCTCTTCAACGCGTCGCTCTCGCGCGAGCTGCGCGTCGAGGCGCTCGCGCTCAACGTCGCGTACACGATCGCCACCGTCGCGGCGGGGCTCCCGCTCGTCTACGTCGGCGCGCTCGCAGATCGGTTCGGGCCGCGGCGCGCGCTCGCGGGGGTGGCGCTCGCGTTCGCGCTCGCGTGCGTCGTGATGTCGTCGGTGGTCGACGTCGTCACCATGTTCGTGGGCTTCTTCCTGCTGCGCTTCCTCGGCCAGGGCGCGCTCACGCTGGTCGCGCACCACACGGTCGCGATGTGGTTCCACCGCCGGCTCGGCTCCGTGCACGCGGTGATGCAGGTGTCGCTCTTCGCTGCGTGGGCGTTCGTGCCGATGGCGGTGCAGGCGTCGATCACGTCGCTCGGCTGGCGGATCACCTACCTCGTCCTCGGCGCCGTCGTCGCGCTCGCGGTCGCGCCGCCCGCGCTGCGCTTCGTCCGCGACCGTCCCGAGGATCTCGGCCTGCGCCTCGACGGCGCCTCGGCCGAGCACGTCGCCGAGACCGAGATCGCCTTCTCCCTCCGCGCCGCGCGCCGCACGCGCGCCTACTGGACGCTCGCGCTCGTCTTCTTCGTGTCCCCGCTGATCGGCACCGCGCTGCTCTTCGACATGCAGCCGATCCTCGCCGCGCGCGGTGTCGACGCCGACCGAGCCGCCGTCGCGATCACCGCGTGGACGGCGACGATGGCGATCTTCGCGCTCCCCGCCGGCGCGCTGACCGATCGCGTCCACCCCGCGCCGCTCCTCGCGGTGGCCAGCATCGGCATGGCGATCGCGTGCGGCCTCGCGTGGCGCGCATCGACCGGGCTCGAGATGGCGATCGCGATGGTCGTGCTCGGCGCGTCGCAGTCCACCATCTCGAGCGTCGCGCCCGCGGCGGTCGCGCGCTTCTTCGGCCGCACGAACCACGGCGCGATCCGCGCCTCGATCTCGCGCATCGCGGTCTTCGGCACCGGGCTCGGCCCGCTCAGCACCGGCCTCTCGTCGCACTTCACGAGCGGCTACGAGGTCGCGCTGCTCGGGTTCGCGGCCGCGTCGATGCCCGTCGCGCTCGTCTGCGCGTTCCTCCGCGCCCCGCCGCAGCCGAGCCGGCCCGGCGTCGGGGGCATCGCTCCGCCGCGATGAATCGGGATCACGTCTCGTCGCGCCCGCTGTCGGCGCGAGCGAGCATGCGCTCGAGCCTCTCCGCCGTCAGCGTGCGCCCGCGCTTCGACGGGATGCGGCGGATCCAGCGACGTAGCTCGGTGCGCCGGAAGCCGCGCGGGAGCTCGAGCTCGGGCAGGCTCGTGAACACTCGCGAGCGCCCACCGGACAAGTACGCGAAGTCGAACAGCGCCTTCTCGGCCGTCGCCAGCTTGATGCCCGCGTCCGTCTCCTCGAAGCCACCGAAGACCTCGGGCGCGAGATGATGGATCGAGACCGTGCCCGCGCTCGTCGCGATCCGCTGCGTGCGCGCGAGCGAGGCGGCGTAGATGATCTCGGGAATCTGCTCGACGAGGCCGCGGAGATGGAGCGCCGTGTGCAGCGACACGTAGCTCGGCTGGGGGCTCGTCAGGTACTCCGGCAGTCGATGGGGATCGACCGCTCCGTCGATCCACCATGCACCCTGCCGCACCGGGCGCACCAGCCCCGACTCGGCGAGCCGCGAGAGCGTCCGGCTCGCAGCCGAGGTGGACTGCCCGAGCGCCGCCGCAGCGTCGGACGTGCGGATCGCCGGGACGCCGAGCGCTCGGAGCCGCGCGAGCGCCTCGCGCGCGTTCATCGGAGCGCCTCGAGCCCAGCGACCACCTGCTCCTGCAGCGCATCCCACGCCGCGCGATCGGCATGCGGCGCGGCCTGCTCCGGATCGAGATAGGCGACCACCTTCGACGCGTACTCGTCGAACGAGAGGCTCATCGCGCGCTCGATCGCCAGCTCGAGGATTGCGCGCGGCACCTCGCTCGGCGCGACCGCGCGCTCCTGGGCGAACAGGAGACCGAGATCGAACACATCACGCGCCTGCGGCTCGGCGCGACCGGCAAGCGCTTCGATCTTCTGCGCGATCGCCGCCGGACGCGTGTAGTGCGTCGAGAGGACCGGAGTGAGGCCGTACGAGCGCACGGCGTCGCTCGGTGTCGCCTCGAACTTCGCTCCATCGATCGCGCCGCGGCGCGAGAATTCGACCTTCGTGCGCACCGGAACGGCGAGCCCCTCGACTCGCAGGCCCACCTTCCATCGCTGCGTCGTCTCGGTCTGCTTCGGAGCCGTCGCCTCGACGATCGACACTCCGCGGGAGCGCAACGGCGCCACGACCAGCGGCGACTCGAGCAGCCTGTCGACGCGCTTGCGTAGCGTCGCCTTCGCGATGACCACGACGTCGAAGTCGATGTCCTCGGAGTAGCGCACGCTTCCGAAGTAGAAGCGCAGGTTGCATCCGCCCTTCAGCGCGATGAGAGCCTTGTCCTCACCCTTCGCGACGAGCGCGCGCAGGAACACGAGGTGGAACATCTCCGTCGCCTGACGCACCGTAAGCATCGTTTTATGAATGCAACAAGTTGACTCATGCGTCAACAACGCGTGTTGATACAGGCCCTGCTGGCGCGGCGTGGCGCGTCTCGACCGAACCCGAGGGCGGCGGGATAGAATCACGCGGTCTGCGCGCGGTCGGCCCCACATCGACTGTGGGGTGGGGTCCTACGGTCGCCTCGAAAACACCGCAAATCCGTCGCGCACGCCGCTTGCTGTCCTCGTCCCCGTGGGACGAGTCAGCGAGAGCACGCAGAAGGTGCGGATCGTGCGCACGGGATCGAGCGAGGACGACCCGCCGGCGGAAGACGCACCGGAAGACGCGACGGAGGGCGCGCCGACGGCGCGCGTCGTCACGGTGACGATCGACGATCGCGCGCGTCGCTCGTCGCCGCCGCCATCGGTCGAGGTCACGCCGGTCGTCGAGGTCGCGACCCGGGGTGCGCGCCGGCTCGCGTCTCGGGCGCCGACGAAGACCCACGGCATCACTGCGCCGCCCGAGGACCGCTCCGTCGCAGACCCGGCGGAGGAGATCGCGGTGCCGCGACCGGAGCTCGTGCCCGGACCGCAGGAGCACCCGCGCGTCCGCGCCGATCGACGAGAGCCGGAGTGGTCCTCGAAGCCGACGGAGATGGATCTCCCGAAGGTCGGCGACTTCATCCCCGACGACGAGCTGATCTCCACGCGCGCCCCGACCCCGCGCCTGATGGCGCGCGTGCCCGAGCCGCGCGGCTCGAGCGTCGCATGGGGATGGGTGGCGGTGATCGCGCTGCTCGCGCTCGGCGTCTTGCTCACGGTGGTCTTCGGCCTCGGCGGGTGAAGCCCGTGCTGCGCGAATCGTCTGCCGCGCACGCGCGGCGATGTGGTCGAATCCGCAGCGGAGGTCTGCCGGAATGGACGAGAGCTCGACGCCCGAGGCGCTGTACGCCGAGGGGATGCGCGCGCTGCCGCGGTGGAACGACGACGCGCCGGACACAGGCGAGCGGAAGGCGCGTGCGATCGCGCTGATCACGCGGGCCGCAGAGGCCGGGCACCTCGAGGCGATCGAGAGGCTCGCGGGACCGCTCGATCGGGAGCGCGGGCTCGAGTGGGCGATCGCGCTCGGGCGCGCGGGGGACACCGGGTCGCTGGTCAGCGCGCTGACGAACGGCAGCTGGCCGGCGTCGCGCAAGCGAGAGGTGCTCGAGGAGGCCCGCCGCGGCGCACCGTGGGCGCAGGTCGCGGTCGGATGCGTGTACCGCCTGGGGTCGGTCGACCAGAGCACGGGGCAGAGGATCGCGAGCACGGAGAACGGCTACGGCTGGATCGCGGCGGCGGCCGACCCGATGGCGGAGGGGCTCGCGTGGCTCGAGCGCGCCGCGGAGGCGGGCTGGGCGCCGGCGCTGCTGCAGCTCGCGCAGGAGGATTGCGTCGACCAGCCGGCGCGCGGGGCGGCGCGGGCGGCGGAGGCGCTGCGCGCGGGCGGGACGCTGACGCCCAAGCAGCGGAAGAACGCGGTGCGACTGATCGCAGAGCTGCTCGAGCGCGCCGAGGCGTCGATCGAGGAGCAGCTGTCGCCGCGCGAGCAGCTGGTGCGCGCGGGCGACGCGGACTCGATGGCGTGGCTCGGCGATCGGTATCGGCTCGGCGAGGGCGTGCCGCGCGATGTCGAGCGCGCGAGAGCGCTGTACGAGCAGGGCGTCGCCGGCCGCTCGGTCGACGCGTGCCGCGAGCTCGGCCGGATGCACGAGGAGGGCAACGGCGTTCCCGTCGACGACGAGCGCGCGCGGCAGCTCTACGAGCGCGCCGCAGAGATGGGCGCGGACGCGTTCGCGCGCGACCGGCTCGCGGAGAAGTACGGGCTTGCGTGGTACGCGCGAGGGGCGGACGAGGGAGGCGCGTCGCCGAACGAGAAGGCGAAGACGAAGGCGAAGACGAAGCCGTCGTCGAAGGCGAAGAAGTGAGCCCACGTCTGCACGATGATCCCGTGCGGCGCGCGGATGAGCGCGCGGCGCGGCTCGCCCTGGCCGCTGACGCGTCGCCCGCGGCGAGCCGAAGGGCGCGCGCCCGCGGATCAGCCAGGCCAGCGGCGCTCGCGGCGGATCGTCTCGCAGAGCACCTCGAGCTGGGAGGCATCGAGCGCCGCGATGGTCTGCTCGCGCTCGTCGCTCCACGCCAGACCGAGCAGCTCGCACGCCAGCCGGACCGCGGTGCGCAGGCCTTCCTCGCGGCCTTCCTCGCGGCCTTCCTCGCGGCCTTCCTCGCGGCCTTCCTCGCGGCCCTGCGCGACGTACTTGCGCGCGAAGTCGCTCTGGTACTCGTATCCCTGCGCCTTCATCTTCGCCTCCAGCGCTTCGCGCGCCGCGTCGCCGAGCGCGTGCATCACCGCGTCGGCATAGAGCTTGGCACGGTCCTCGTCGCGTTGCCCCACCACGGCGGCCGCGATCAGCGCGGCCACCCCGACATCCTCGCTGCCCGGCTCGCGTCCGTGCGCGAGCACCGACAGCACCGCGAGCTCCGGCACCCGCGACGCGAGCTCCGGGTCGACCACCCGCGGCACTTGCTCGGGACCGATCACGAGCGGAGCGAGCACCCCGCCGTGGAACGTCTCGATCGGCTGCCGCGCCCACGCGGCGACCTTCGGGTCCAGCGCGATCACCACGAGCCACGTCGGCTTGTCGTGCATTGCGTGCGCGCTCGCGAGGTAGAGCGGCCAGCTCTTGCGCTTCTTGCGGTTCCGCGTGCGCTGCACCTCGATCACGACGACGACGATCCCCACGAGCACGAGGTCGGCCGCGTACGTCGACGGCGCGAGCTCGGCGAACGCGGTGCTCGCCGCGAACATCGCATCGCCGAGCTCGATGCCGAGCGCCGCGCGGATGAGCGACGCCGCGGCGCGCGGCGACTCGCGCAGCAGGAGGAGCGGTAGCTCGTGGCTCGTCGAGGGCACGCGTGAGCACGGAGCACGCGGCGCGCCGGTGCTCGGGGCTGCGATTCGCAGAGAAAAGGGACGCGTGATCGGCGGAGTGGCGGGCGGCGGGGTGGCGGCCGCCGCTCGGCATCGCGCCGACGGTGCGCGCCGGGGAACGGTCGCACGTCACGTCGACTATGATCCGCGACATGCGGTGGTGGCTGCCGTGGCGTCGGTACTCGATCGAGACGCACCTCACGCCGGAGGATATCGCGCTCGGCCTCTCGCCCGACCTCGACCCCGAGGGGTCATGGGACTCCGGTGACCGCGAGTGGATCGGCACGGTCGATCCGCGCGAGATCCGCATCCGTCGTCGGCGTCGGAAGATGTTCTTCGTAGGAGTAGGACAGGAGATGCGCCCGCGGCTCGTGGCGACGATCGAATCGATCGCCGGGGGCTCACGGCTCGACGTGCGGATCCGCTGGTCGCCGTTGATCGAGATCCACTACGGCGTCATCGCGTGCGTGCTCGCTCTGATGGCGCTCTACGAGACCGCTCAGGCGGTCCAACACGCATCACCGGCGCGGCTCGTCATGTTCGTTCCGTTCGCGGCCCTGATGCTGATCACGCTGTGGCGGTTCGGCCGCGAAGCGGACCGCGCGATCGCGCTCCTCGCGCGGCATGCGCCCGCGCGCGCCGAGCCGCCGACCTCGGCCTTCCGGTAGCGCCTGCGGGCGAAGCCGGAGACGCAGCGCGCTCCGGCGTCTACGCGCGCTCTTCCTCACGCGGCGCGCGAACATCGTCGGCGCGCGTGCGGATCGGGTCCGCGATGCCGCACGCGAGGTAGCTCGCTCGGGCACGGCTCAGGCTGACTCGATTGGCGCCGCCCTCGAGCTCGGGGTCGGCCGCTCACCCACGTCGCGCATGCGTCATCCGCGGTGCGGCAACACGGGCCGAGGATCGGTTCTCGCAACTGTCGACGAGATCACGACGTGGACGATCCTCTTTCACGCTCTCGCCGGCTCGCTCGGCGCGCGTGCGACGGCTGGGGTGCGGCGATCCAGCGCTGAAACGATTCCTGGCGGAGCAGCGCCCGGATGACTGCGGCACACTCTGCGCGGATGTGTGATCGCTGGGGGCCCGAGATCTCCGATCTCCTCGTGGACTACGATCCCGACACGCTGGCGCGGCGGCCGGTGATCAAGGCGGCCGTGCTCGCGCGGCTGCGCGCAGAAGGGCGCGCGCGTCCAGTGCGGATCGCGGCGGCGATCGCCGAGGGCGCGGGCGGGGAGCTCGATCCCGACGCCGTCGATGGCGTGCTCGTGCGCTCGCACCTCGAGCTGCAGCGACTGCACGAGGAGTTCCGCGTGGGCGCGGCGATGCGGCTGCTGCTCGCGCCGATGCTCGCGGTGATCCGCGCGAGCACCACCGAGCGACCGATACGGGTCGTCGATGTCGGGTGCGGGCTCGGGTACATCCTGCGCTGGCTCGCGGCGGCCGGAGCGCTCGGCGACGACGTCGAGCTGATCGGTACCGACTACAACGCCGCGCTGGTGAGGGGCGCGTCGAAGCTCGCCGCCGCCGAGGGGCTCCGCTGCTCGTTCGTCACCGGCAACGCGTTCCAGCTGCGGGAGCGCGCGCACGTGTTCGTCTCGACTGGTGTGCTGCACCACTTCCGCGGCGCCGATCTCGTGCGCCTGTTCGCCGAGCACGAGACCTCGGGCGCGCTCGGGTTCGTGCACGTCGACATCCGGCCGAGCTGGATGGCGCCGATCGGCTCATACGTCTTCCACATGGCGCGCATGCGCGAGCCGGTGGCGCGATGGGACGGGTACTGGTCCGCGGTGCGAGCGCACTCGGGCAGCGTGCTCCTCCGCGCGATCGCCGAGGGCGCACCAGGCTTCTCGCCCGCGATGTTCGATGCGGCGCCGGGGCTCTATGGCGCGGTGCGGATCTTCCAGGCGGTGCTCGGCATCAGGACGCCGCTGACCCGCGATCTGCGCGCGGCGTACGCGCCGCTCGCGCGACGGATCGAGGCGTCGTCGTGAGCGTCGCGATCGCGCTCGCGGCGCTCGCGATCATCGACTGCGTCCTCTGCGGGTTCCGCGCGGCCGCGGGCACCGACGGGCGCGTCGACAAGCGCGCGTTCTATCGGCGCGCGCTCGCTCGCGCCCTCGTCGCCGGCGTCGTGGTCGTGGGCGCGCACGTGCTGCTCGTCGCGGCGCTGGTCTCGACGTCGAGCGATCCGACGCTCACCTGGGATGCATTCGTGGAGGCGGGGACGATCTGCGTGGCGACGTATGGAGTGCTCGCGACGACGATCGTGATCACGCTCGCGTTCCACTTCGCGCCGATCGAGGACATCCGCGTGCTGACGAGCGTGATCGTGCTCGGGCCGCTGACGCTCGCGCGCCCGACGATCATCGCGGTCGGGCTCGCGCTCGCGGTCGCGAGCACCGCGGACGTGCGGGTGGGGATCGCCGCGCTGAGCGCCGGGATCTCGATGCTGTCGTTCGAGTGGCTGATCGGTCGGCGCCACGCGACGCGCTGGCGGCACCTGCTCGAGCCGCGCTGACGTGTCGGCACGACTGCAGACGTCGTCGCCCCGCTCGGGCTGTGTCGCGCTGCCGTCGATCAGCCGGGCCCGGCGTCGACCGCGCCGCAGCACATCGGGGCCTCGGGCGGCATCGCCGCGGCGCTCGTCTCCGGGAGCTCGTCGAGGCGGACGAAGGTGTATCCCGCGTCGCGAACCGCGACGAGCAGCTCGGGGAGGATGGCGGCGGTGTACGGCATCGGGTCGTGGAGCAGCACGATGCCGCCGTCTTCCTCCTCGAGGCGCTGCAGCAGGTAGCCGATCAGCGTCGCGACGTGCTCGGCGGGGAGCCACGACACGCGGGCCGGATCGCAGTGGCCGTCCTCGTCGAAGCACCAGTCCACGGGGTCGATGTCGAAGCCGACGACCGACATGCCGAGCGTCTCGGCGATCCGCGTCTCGCGGCACTCCGCGCCGCCGTAGGGGAAGCGGAAGTAGCGCGGGAAGTAGCAGGGGTCGCCGAGCGCCTCGCGGATCGCCTCGTTGGTGTCGGAGATCTCGGCCTCGAGCTCGGCGTCGTCGAGCATCACCATGTCGCGGTGGGTGTACGAGTGGTTCGCGACGGTGAAGAGCGGATCGGCGGAGATCTCGCGGAGGATCTCGCGGTGGCGCGGGTTCTCGAGCTGGCGCCCGAGCACGAAGAAGGTCGCGGGCACATCCTCGGCGCGGAGCGCGTCGAGGACCGCGGGCGTCGTCGCGTGGAAGGGACCATCGTCGAACGTGAGCGCGACGCGCCGTCCGTCGAGATCGTCGCGCACGCGGTTGCCGCTGCACCACGACTCTTCCGGTGGCATCACGCGCCAGGTCGAGGGGTCGCAGGTTCCCGTTCCCAGCGTGCCCCCGCCGGGTGGATTCGGTTGCTCGGCGCATGCCGCCGCCGACAATGCGTACACACACAGCGCTGCGCGCGCCGCCATCGAGAGTCGCCGTCTCATCCCCCCCCGATTCATGAGCACGGGATCGCGAAGGTGGTAGTGGCGGGGCCCGTCAGCGGGGCGCGGCGATGCTCAGCAGCGCATCGAACACCATCGCGTCGCCCAGCGCGTCGCGCTCGATCGTCGCGGTCGCGCCGCCCGCGGAGAGGCGATAGACGCCCTGCTCCATCCTCACGTCGAGCGCGGTCAGCGGTGCGGTGAGCTCGACGCGGTCGCCCGTCCGGAGCTCGACGACGACGTCGGTGGGTCGAGGCGACGACGGAGTCAGCACCACCGTTCGCGAGAACGTTCCGATCGGTAGCTCGATGCGCTCGCCGCGCGCGAGACGCTGCAGCGCCGACTCGATCCGCGCGGCGCGTCCGCGATCCTGGATCGCCCACATCGCGTGGGTGTGCTCGCGCCCGGCGCGGCCGAGTGGCGTGATGCGACCGCCGAGCGGAAGGTCACCGCGGGCGCCCTCGTACTCGAAGCTCTCCTCGAGCTCCAGCGCGAGCTGTCGACCGCTGCGGATCGTCAGTTTCTCCACGACGTAGGTGGGCGCGCCGCGCGGGGCACCTCTCGACGCCTCGCCCCGCCGGACGACGTGCACGTTCTCCCGGCGCTCGAACCACCGATCGGTCGGGTCGTCGTAGCGCACGACGACGAGGCTCATCTCTCGGCCCGAGAGCCTGCCGACCTGGAAGCCCGCGCTGCCGACCACGATCGAGCGGCCCCTCCGCTCCGGCCCGAACAGCCTACGGAAGCCGAGGAAGAGCAGCACGACGATCGCCAGCGCCACGAGGCCGCCGAGCGGGACGATCGCGGCCTCGGGCGCGCGCGCCTCGGTGAGCCCGACGCCGACCGCGATGAACGCGATGCCTCCGAGCAGCGTCCCGAGGATCCCCGACGCGACGAGGGCCATGCCGATCGAGCCGCGATCGCGGTCTGCGCGCGAGCGGTAGAGCTCGTCCGCCTTGAGCACCGCGAAGCCGTCGACGTCGACGTCGGAGATGGCGAAGATCGGCGCTCCGATCTCGGGTGAGGGCGCGCCGATCAGAGCCAGTCGATCGACCATCGGTGTCGCGCCGAGTGGCTGCGGGAGCTGGTGCGGGATCAGCGGGATGCTCTGGGCCTCTGACACGCTCACCTCGATCGAGTCGGTTGGTGGAGGAACGCGTCCCACGCGGCGGCGATGCGCTCCGCCTCGGACTCGTCGATCGGGTCGGTCGCCGCGAGCGGGACCTCCAGGGTGCGCCGGGTGTCGTCGCCGGCGATGACGGCGGTGAAGTGCCGGGGCAGCCGCGCGCCCGTGCGGTGAACGTGCTGCTCGTGGACGACCGAGAAGCGGCGAGGATATCGAGTCGAGAGGAAGGGGATCGCGGGCGAGAGCCAGTATCGGCGGACCTCGTCGGCGCGGAAGTCGACCTCGACGCTCGGTCGGTAGACGAGCCCTGGCACGATGAACAGGAGCAGAAGAACGGCAGTGAAGAGGAGCTCGCCGACGCCGCGCTCGCCGGCCCCGATCGCCACCACGCCCACGAGCATCCAGAGCGCGCCGCCGCCCCACGCGATTCCGACCGCCGCGAGGACGCCGGAGCCGCCGGTGGTGATGCCGCCCAGGCGAATCGCGCTGCCGCCGAACCGGAAGAGATCGGCGCCCGGGGGCCGTGCTTCGCGCAGCACGATCGCGGCGACGAGCAACGCGACGAGCGCGAGCATCGAGATCGTGCTCGGCCAGTTCGCGACGGCGGCGCGGTGCACGGCGTGGAGCGAGACCAGGACCATGACGGCGGCGCGGACGAGCGGCTCGATCCTCCACGACGGTCGGGGCGGCGAAGACTCGGTGTGCGTCACGGCGCTCGATTCTACGACAACGTTCGCGTCGCTGCGCACGCGCTCGGCGGCGACGCGAGCGCGGTCTCGGCTTCGCGCAGCTCGCGCTCGGAGTCCTAGCCGATCATCGCGTCCATGTCGGCGAGCACCGAGAACACCTCGCCCATCAGACCGCGGTCTGGCGGTGGACGACCATGCGGAAGAGGCCCTTGATCGCCGCGTGCAGCAGCGCGTAGACGACGATCGCGATCAGGATCGGAAAGGCGAGCGTGAAGCCGCCCTCGGCGGACGGGCTCGCGACGATGCCGCGGAAGAGCGAGTAGAACGGGTTGGTCACGGCATTGATCAGCCGGACGAAGCCGTTGCCCGATCGCGCGCCGACGAGCGCGAGCACGAGGCGGACGACGAGCAGCCCGTAGAGGAGCGCGAACAGGTAGTCGACCACCTGCGAGATGCGCGCGAACGTGCGCGCGCGGCCCAGCTCGCGGCCGGTGTCGGCGACCTCGGCGATCGCGTCGCCGCGCATGCCGCTGGCGAGGCGATCCATCTTCGCGCCTTCTTCCGCGGTGCCGTGCTCGGCGCGGTGCGCGATGTCGGCGTTCACGTCGCGGCCGACCGCCTTCGCCGTCAGCTCGTGCTGCGCGATGCGCCGGGCTTCGTCCTCGGCAACCGTCTCGTCTTCCAATGGAGCTCCTGGGCTGACCGAACGAATCCGGCGCTCCGGAGCCCCGAAGGGCGGATGAGGATCATCGGGTCGCGATCATCATCGCACGGATCCCGATCGGACCACGTCCTGTCCAAGAATCGGCTCAGGGGCTGTCTAAAAATCGGCTCGCCCACTCCGGGACCTTCCGTCCGCGCGCGCGGCGCGCGCTCCCGTCCGGCCCCTCCGGGGCGAGCACTCCTGTCGGCTCAGGCGGGCAGGCCGGGCTCGTTCATCGCGATCCACTTCATGACGTCCTGGCGGCGCACCATGCCGCGCAGGGCGCCGTGCTCGAGCACGGGGATCTGATCGACGTCGCGCGACGCGAGCTTCTCGAGCGCCTCCGACGCGGGCGAGCCGGCGTCGATCGTCACGAGCTGCTCGACCGGCGTCATGATCCGCGAGACGGGCGTGACCGGCCACTCCTCGCGCGGGATGCGACGCACGTCCTGCATCGTGATGATGCCGACCAGGCGGCCGCCGTCGAGCACGGGGAAGGCTTGCTGGTCGGTGGCCATCAGGAAGTCGTAGACGAGGCGATCGACGCTGATCATCGGCTCCACGGTCTCGAGCCGCGAGCGCATGACGAGCGCGACCGGCACGCCGTCGAGCGCCTCGCGCACGACGACCTGCTGGTAGCCGGCGCGCGCCGCCGAGCTGAGGAACCAGCCGATCAGCACGAGCCACACGCCCTGCAGCAGGCTGCCGCCGAGCGCCGCGAAGACGCCGAGCGCGATCAGCGTCAGCCCGAAGAGGCGCCCGACGCCCGAGGCCCAGCGCGTCGCCTTCTTCAGGTCGCCGGTGCCCCACCACAAGAGCGCGCGCAGCACGCGCCCGCCGTCGAGCGGGAAGCCCGGAACCAGGTTGAACACGCCCAGCAGAACGTTCACCGGGCCGAGCCACAGCAGCAGCGTCGCGACGGGGCCGAGCTGCGCGTACGCGCCCGCGGGATCGGTCGCGAGCATCGAGAGCGCCTCGCCCGAGATCGCGACCCCGAGCGCGATCGACACGACGCCGATCGCGAGGCTGACGATCGGACCGACGCCCGCCATCAGCAGCTCGGACTTGGGCGAGGGCGGCTCGCCCTCCATGTGCGCCATGCCGCCGAAGAGGAACAGCGTGATGCGCCGCACCGGGATGCCGTTCATGCGCCCCACGATTGCGTGCGAGAGCTCGTGCACGACGATCGAGCCGAAGAACAGGATCGCCGCCGCGAGCGCGACGAACCACGTCAGCACCGGGCTCCAGTCGGGGTGCCACGCCGGCAGCACGCCGACGCCGAGCTGGAAGAGCACGAGCGCGAAGATCAGGAAGAGGCTCCAGTCCGCGACGA
>JALYRN010000674.1 GCA_030855295.1 Myxococcota bacterium
CTCCTGCAGGCCGCGAAGCGCGCGCTCCCGTGCGCGCCCTCCGGGGCGCCGGGGCGAGCACTCCTGCAGGCCGCGAAGCGCGCGCTCCCGTGCGCGCCCTCCGGGGCGAGCACTCCTGCAGGCCGCGAAGCGCGCGCTCCCGTGCGGTCCCTCCGGGGCGAGCACTCCTGTCGACTTCAGACGGCAGCGGTGCGATGTCGTCGCCGCGCGGTACCTCTGGCGTCGGCGATCAAGTAGCCGTTCCAGCTGTCGGCCGCGGGCTCTCGCTCGCGCGCGACCAGCGCGCCGCGCGCGTCCTCGACGAGCAGCTCGACGCGCCCGAAGCCGCGCTCGCGCAGCAGCGTCTCGACCTGCCGGGGCCGCCACGCGCGGTACTCGTAGCGGAACGCGTCGTCGATGCGGCGTCCGTCGTCGAGCTCGAAGTGGATGCGCGCGTCGGTGATCTCGCGGGCGGGATCGTGGCTGCGATGCTCCCACACGTACGTGAAGTCGCCGTGCCGGTGCTGGTGCCGGAGCGGGCGCCGCAGCGCCGGCCCGCCGAAGAGCTCGAGCACGAGGAGCCCATCGTGCTCGAGCGCGCGGCGCGCGCCGTCGAGGTACGCGCCGAGCGTGCTCGCGTCGTGGAAGCACGCCCACGAGAAATTCGGCGCGAGCACGAGATCGAACGCGCGCTCGCTCGGCCTGCGGACGTCGGCGCGCACGATCCGCAGCCGCGCGCGCTCGTCGTGCTCGAGCTCGGCTCGCGCGTGGCGGCGCCCGCGCTCGAGCACCTCGCGATCGAGATCGATCGCGACAGCCTCGCGCTCGTCGTCCGACCCGACCCACGCGATCGACACCCGGGCGGTTCCGCAGAAGTCCTCTCGCAGCGAGCGCGGCGCCCGCCGCCGTCGCGCGCGAAAGAGCTGCTCGAGCAGCTCGACGTCGTGCTCGGGCGTCTGGACCGCGCGCTCGTACAGCGCATGCCGATCGAGCAGCACTGCTCGCCGCTACTCCTCGTCCGCGCGCAGCTTCGCGATGACCGAGAAGTCCTCGAGCGTCGTCATGTCGCCCTTCATGTCGTTGCCCGACGCGACGTCCTTCAGCAGGCGCCGCATGATCTTTCCGCTGCGCGTCTTGGGCAGACCGTCGGTGAAGCGGATCTCGTCGGGGCGCGCGAACTTCCCGATCTCCTGCGCGACGTGCTCGAGGAGCTTCGCCTTGAGATCCTTGGTCGGCGCCTGGCCCTCCTTGAGCGTGACGAACGCGACCAGCGCCTGCCCCTTGAGCTCGTCGGGCCGTCCGACGACGGCGGCCTCCGCGACGCTCTTGTGCGCGACGAGCGCGCTCTCGACCTCTGCGGTGCCGAGGCGATGCCCCGCGACGTTCACGACGTCGTCGACGCGGCCCATCACCCAGAAGTACCCGTCCTCGTCGCGGCGCGCGCCGTCACCCGTGAAGTAGATCCCGGGGAAGCGCGAGAAGTACGTCTCGGCGAAGCGCGCGTCGTCGCCGTAGATCGTGCGCATCATCGACGGCCACGGCTTCTCGATCACGAGCAGCCCGCCCTCGTTCGGCGCCGCCTCGGTGCCGTCCTCGCGCAGCACCTTGGGCACCACGCCGAAGAAGGGCACCGTGCAGGAGCCGGGCTTCGTCGGGATCGCGCCGGGCAGCGGCGTCATCATGATCGAGCCGGTCTCCGTCTGCCACCAGGTGTCGACGATCGGGCAGCGGTCCGCGCCGATGACGCTGCGGTACCACATCCACGCTTCCGGGTTGATCGGCTCGCCGACGGTGCCGAGCAGGCGCAGCGACGAGAGGTCGTGCTTGGTCGGGTGCTGGTCTCCCCACTTCACGAACGCGCGGATCGCGGTCGGCGCGGTGTAGAGGATCGAGACGCCGTGGCGCTCGACGATCGACCAGAAGCGACTCGGATCAGGATGGTTCGGCGCGCCCTCGTACATCAGGCACGTCGTGCCGTTCGCGAGCGGGCCGTACGCGATGTAGCTGTGCCCCGTGACCCAGCCGACGTCGGCGGTGCACCAGTACGTGTCCTCCTCGCGGAGATCGAAGACGTACTTGCTGGTCGCGTACGCGCCGACCATGTAGCCGCCGGTCGTGTGCAGCACGCCCTTGGGCTTGCCGGTCGTGCCCGACGTGTAGAGGATGAAGAGCGGATGCTCGGCGTCGAGCTGCGCGGCCTCGTGCTTCGCGCTGACGCCCTCGATCATCTCGTGCCACCAGCGGTCGCGCCCGCCGCGCATGTCGACCTCGTTGCCGGTGCGCTTCAGCACGACGGTGTGCTTCACGCCGGGGGTCTCGCGCAGCGCGCGATCGACGTTCTCCTTGAGCGGCACCAGGTGCCCGCGGCGCCACGCGCCGTCCTGCGTGACGATCAGCTTCGCCTGCGCGTCGTTGACGCGATCGCGCACCGCCTCCGCCGCGAACCCGCCGAAGATGACGGTGTGCACCGCGCCGATGCGCGCGCACGCGAGCATCGCGATCGCGGCCTCCGGCACCATGCCCATGTAGATCGCGACGCGATCGCCCTTCACCACGCCGAGCTTCAGCAGCACGTTCGAGAAGCGACAGACCTCGCGGTGCAGCTGCTGGTACGTCAGCACGCGCACGTCGCCCGGCTCGCCCTCGAACACGATCGCCGCCTTGTTGCGGCGCGCGCCCGTCAGGTGCCGATCGAGGCAGTTGTACGCGAGGTTCGTCGTGCCGTCGGCGAACCACTTCGCGTGCGGCGCGTTCGTCCAGTCGAGGCCCTGGGTCGGCTGCCGGAACCAGTGGAGCTCGCCGGCGATGTCGAGCCAGAAGCGATCGGGATCTTCGACGCTGCGCCGGTACATCGACTCGTACGCCTCGCGCGTCGGCACGCGCGCCTGCTTCGCGAACTCTTCCTGCGGCGCGAAGACGCGCGACTCGCGCGAGACGCTCTCGATCGATCCCTGGCTCATCCGATGCCCTCCTGATGAACCGCGCAGTCTCCCACGACTCGCGCGAGACGCTCAACGACGCTCGCGATCATCGCGCGTGGCAGGTGCCGCCGTCGGGCCCGATCGAGCGGGGGCAGGTGAGCCGCGACACGGCGCCGGTCATGACCTCGCGCCCGATCATCACGATCCGTGCGCCGCTCGCGCCGCAGCGATCGACGACGTCCGAGCCCGGCAGCGGCTCGTCGGCGGTGTCGATCTGGATCCCGTCCCCCGACTCCCAGATCGTGCACGACGGCTCGCTCGCCGGCTCGGCACACGCCGTCATCGCGACGCGACATCACGATCGCGACGCGCGCGCCGCTCTCATGCCGCGAGCGTACCAGCTCGCATCAGCGCCGGCGCGCCGTGCCCGTGGCGCGCGCGGTGAGCTGCCAGGCGCCCGCTGCGTCGCGCCGCGCATCGAACGTGCGCTGCGACCGCACGGAGTCGATCACCACCTGCGCGCGCTCGTCGCCATGCATCGAGACCGCGATCACCAGCGGCGCGTGCAGGCCGAAGCGCCGGATGTACGCGCCGAGCTCGTCCTCGCGCAGCACGAGCACGCGTCCCGTGCTCGCGGGATCACCCTCGACGTGCAGGCGCGGGCCGCTCCGCACCACCACGTGCAGCCCTTCGCCTGCCTCCGGCGAGACCAGCTCGCGATACGCCGCCAGCCACACGGCGTCCGCGGGCGCGCTCGGCGCCGCGCTGCCGAGCGGCGAGCGATCGTCGCCGTCGCGCGTGCCGTCGCCGTCGGTGTCGGGATCCCACGCGTCCGTCAGCAGGCGCTCCTCCGCGAGATCGGTCAGGCCGTCGCCGTCCTGATCGCGGCGCAGATCCTCGAGCGCACAGAGCAAGAGCCGCTCGCGACCGTCGCGGCGCGTGCTCAGGCCTTCCGCGGGCTCGAAGTCGATGCTCGCGTCGTCGAGCGCGCGCAGCTCCGCTTCGATCTGGAGGACGTCGTCCTCCTCGAGCAGAGCCACCATCGGGTTGTGCAGCAGCACGAACGGCCGCAGCGCGCTGAGGCCGAGCGCGAGATCTTCTTCTGCACCGTCCTCGCCGCGCAGGCGCACGCGATAGCCGAGATCGCCGATCTCGGAGCGCGGATCGAGGCGCGACGACGTGTAGATCGCGACCTCACGACCGCTCGCGCGCGCCGCGGTGAGCGTGCTGTCCGGGAGCGTCATCGTGACCTGCCCGCGGAGCGTGGCGACGTCGCTCGGCGCCGTGGTCCGCCGGCGCAGCGCGGGCCGCAGCGGGCTCACGGTGCACGACGGAAAGCGCGGATCGCCCAGCCTCGCGAGGATGCCGCGCCGGAGGTCTTCTTCCGCGAGCGGGCCGTGC
>JALYRN010000081.1 GCA_030855295.1 Myxococcota bacterium
GCGTCGCCGCGATCGCCTCGTCGCGCGACTGGCTCACGCGCCCTCCGCGGGGGCGATCGGCGTAGGGAGAAAGGTGCGCATACCGCGTCCCGGCCTCCCTCTACAGGAGCCGTGTGACAACCACGTGACAGCCCCGCATCCGCCCCGTATCGCGCCCGCCCCAAGTGACGCGCGGCCAAGGGGCCGCCGACGCGGTGCTCACCCCTCCCGCAGAGGGACACGCACCGCCTCCGCAAGCTGTGGATATCACGGTGTTTTTCGCGGCGTGCGGCCAACCCCCCATAACTTTCGCTAATTTCGCTCGAACGACGCCGACGGAGGATCACCGCCGCTCCATCGCGAAGTGATGCGAAGTTATGGGGGGTTGGCCGGAGCGCGCCAGAACACGCGTGATCTCCAGCACTTGCAGAGGCGGTGCGTGTCCCCGACCAATGGGAGGTCGTTCCAGCACTTGCGGAGGCGGTGCGTGTCGCCGCGCCTTGTCCCCCGCCTGTCCCCGCGCCGTTTCCCCCGCCCGGGCGGGCCCGGGAGTCGCTTGGTCCTTCGGCTCGCCGCGGGTACGGACACGAGGAGGCACTCTGCGGTGACCACATCTGCTAACGTGAGACCACAACCCATGGCGAGATCGATCGGGATTCGCGAGGCGAAGGCGACGCTCTCGGAGTGCATCGAGCTCGCCCGACGCGACGGAGAGGTCGTGCTCACGGCGCATGGACGGCCGGTCGCGCGGCTCGTGCCGATCGTCGTCGACGAGCGCGTGGAGACGAGCGTGGTTCTCGCCGAGCTCGCGGCGAGCGGCCTGATCGATCTCGCGGAGTCGCCTCCTCCGGGCGAGACCCCCCTTCCGGCGAAGCCGAAGAAGCCGATCTCGCTCGCTAGGCTCGTCCGATCGATGCGCAGGTGATCACGTACTTCGACACCTCGGCGCTGATCGGCTTCTACGTACGGGATCCGGTCTCGCGCGCGGCCCGCGACGCTCGGGCACGCTCCGGACGCGTCGTGACGAGCCACCTCGCCTTCGCCGAGACGCACGCCGCGCTCGCTCGGCTGCTCCGGGAGGGCGTGCTGGGCGCGACCGCTTGCGACACCGCCCGCCAGCGCTTCGAGACGGACTGGACGACGTTCGATCGCGTGCGCGTCGATGCGCGCCTCCTGCCGGAGATCCGACGCGCGCTTCGCGTGCACGCGCTCACCGGAGCCGACGCCGTCCACTTGGCCTCGGCGAGCTTGGCCCGCCGAGCGCTCCTGAGATCGGGTGACGAGCTCGCGTTCGCATGTGGCGATCGACGCCTCGCGGCCGCGGCCGCGAGCGACGGCATCCTGCTCGCGTGGCCGGCCGCGAAGCGAGCGCGCTGAGCGGAGGTCGGAGCCTGTCGAGATGGGCTCGCCCGCTCGAAGCGCTTCCGTACGCGCTCCCCGAGGCGAGGACCGGTTCTGGGTCAGGCGGCGAGGGTGTCGCCGGAGGCGGCGCGGGACTCGAGGCGCTCGAAGAGGGCGAGCACGTCGTCGAGGGCGTCGGTGGTGTTGAGCTCGCGGCGGACGGCGGCGCTGCCGGCGATGCCTCGGAGGTAGCCGGGGTAGTAGCGGCGCATCGAGCGGGTCGCGCGGGTGGCGCCGCGCTCTTCGACCATCGCGGCGAGGTGCTCGCGGCAGAGCGCGAAGCGCTCGGCGATCGTCGGCGGCAGGGCGGTCTCGCCGCGATCGAGCAGCGCCCGCGCCTCGCGGAAGATCCACGGATGATCGATCGCGTGCCGCCCGATCATCACGCCCTCGCACCCGGTCTCGTCGATCGCGCGCTGCGCGTCCTCCGCGCTCCGCACGTCACCGTTGACGATCACCGGGATCGACAGCACCTCGCGGGTCTTGCGCGCCCAGCTCCAGTCGGCCGCGCCCGAGTGACCCATCTGCGCGGTGCGGCAGTGGATCTGCACCGCGCGCACGCCGACGTCCTCGAGCCGCCGCGCGAGATCGACGATCGGCATGTGCTCGGCCGGGCCGTACCCGATCCGCGTCTTCACGGTGACCGGCAGCGACACGCGCTCGACCACCATCTTCGCCATCGCGACCATCGCCTCGGGATCGCGCAGCCAGCCCGCGCCCGCGCCGCGCTTCGCGATCTTCGGGACCCAGCACCCGCAGTTGATGTCGAGCCACACCGGCTCCGAGCGCTCCGCGACCTCGGCCGCCTCCGCGAGCCGCCCCGCGTCGGACCCGTAGATCTGGATCACGGTCGGATGATCGCCCGGCTCGAGCCGGATCTTGTGCGCCGCGCCCTTGCACCCGCGCAGCAGCCCCTCGACGTTGACGAACTCCGTCACGCACAGGTCGGCGCCTCGCTCCCGGCAGATGCGACGGAACACCGCGTCCGTCACGTCCTCCATCGGCGCGAGCATCACCGGCCGAGACCGGAAGTACGTGTCGAGATCGAACGAAGCCGCCATTCGAGCCCCGCATTCCTGAAGCCGCGACCTCCCGAACGCAAACGGGGGACCGGCTTCCGCCGATCCCCCGCCTGCGCGTTCGTGAGCGCTTCGACCGCTCGAGCGACTCAGATGTCGGCGTCGACCGCGCCGAACAGGATGCCGGTCGAGAGCGCGTCGCACATCGTCGGGTCACCCGCCTGCGGCTCCATGTCGGCGACACCGCCGAGCACGCTGAGCACGGTCGCGCGGAGGCCGGGCATGATCATCTCGGCCGCGTCCGCGATCTCCATGACGCGGAGCGAGCCGCCGATCGCGCCGTTCACGAGCGCGTCCGCGGTGATGTTCGCGCGGATCTGCGCGTTGCGGATGTTGAGCGGGAGCATGAACTCACCGGTGTTGATGCTCAGCGTGAGCAGGTCGGTGTTCACGCGGAGACGGCCGCTGACGATCGAGCCGGTGACCGGCGCGCCGAGCTCCATCGCCTCGAAGGTCTGACCGGGCGCGAGCGACGAGCCACTGACCATCGGGGCGCCGCCGCCCGGCACGGTGCCGAAGAGGAGCTGAACGCTCACGCTCGAGTCGTTGTTGTAGCTGTCGATGTCCTCGATGCGCATCATGAGCAGGAGGTCGCCCTCGGTGATCTGGCGCTGCAGCGTCTGGTCGAGGGTCTCGCCGTCGCCGAGGAGCATCTCGATCGTCGGGACGAGGTTCGCGAGGCCGTTGTCGACGCCCTCCTCACCGGGATCGTTCGAGGACATGTAGTCGGGGGTCAGCTCGACGCAGGTCGTGCCCGCGCCGGTCGAGACCATGCCGTCGAGGTTGAAGCCAGCTGCCGTCGCCGCCGCGCCGCTGCCCATGACCTCGGGGATGGAGATGTTCGAGATCACGTAGATCTGCGTCTCGTTCAGCTCCGGCTCATCGCCGGGGCCCCCGCAACCGACCATCGCGCCTGCCGCACCCGAGAGCGCCGCGACCAAAGCCAACTTCTTCCAGTCCATTCCTCGAGCCTCCTGTATGGGCCACGAACGCGCTGGGAGACGAAGACTCCCGCGACCGGCGCGCTTGTAACACACCGGTCTTTTCGCATTCAAGACATGGGGGTCAGCTTATCACCAGAGAACCTTCATCCGTCTACCCACAGCCGTGCGCTCACGCGGCACCTCGCGCACCTTTGAACACGGCGGCGCCGACCGCCGTCGGTGCTGACGCGCGTGCTTGAACGACGAATCGATGCTGATATAAGGCTGCCTCCGTCGATGGGTTTTCCGCCTCTTCCCATCTCCGCGTGGTCCGCGGTCAACGCGCTCGGAGCGACCACGCAGGATGTGCTCAGCGCCCTCGACGAGGGTCGGAGCGGCCTGCGACCGCCGCCCTTCGAGCTGCCGTTCGAGACGATGGTCGGCGCGGTGCCGGGGCCGCTGCCGCCGCTGCCGCGCGAACACGACGCGTACGACTGCCGGCTCGCGCGCATCGGCATGCTCGCGCTCGCCGACGTGAGCGATGCCGTCGAGCGATCGGTGCGTCGCTGGGGCGCGCGGCGGGTCGCGATCCTGCTCGGCACCAGCACCGGCGGGCTCGACGCGACCGAGGCCGCGTACCGGCACTTCGCGCGCGAGCAGCGCCTGCCCGAGCACTTCTCGCTGCGCACGCAGCACGACTTCAACGCGCTCGGCGAGCTCTACGCGAAGGTCACCGGCATCGAGGGGCCCGTCTACGTGGTGTCGAGCGCGTGCAGCTCGAGCGGGAAGGTGCACGCCTCGGCGGCGCGCATGATCCGCGCGGGGCTCGTCGACGCGGCGCTGGTCGGCGGGGTGGACTCGCTCTGCCGCATGACGCTGCACGGCTTCCACGGCCTGGGGATCTTGAGCGAGACCGCGTGCCGGCCCTTCGCGAAGGATCGCAGCGGGATCAACATCGGCGAGGGCGCGGCGCTGATGATGATCGAGCGCGATGCATCGCATCAGCCGAGCGAGCGGCCGGTGTGGCTGCTCGGCGTCGGCGAGTCGAGTGATGCGTACAACATGAGCTCGCCCGAGCCGGGCGGACGCGGCGCGCGCGAGGCGATGGAGCGCGCGATGGAGCAGGGCGGCCTGCGCGCGGATCAGATCGACTACGTCAACGCGCACGGCACCGCGACGCCGCAGAACGACCTCGCGGAGTCGATCGCGATCGCGGGGCTGTTCGGGGATCGCGTGCCGGTCGTGTCGACCAAGGGATACACCGGGCACCTGCTCGGCGCGGCGGGCGGCACCGAGGCGGTGTTCGCGATCTCGGCGGTGCGGCGGGGACGGATTCCGCGGGCGCTGGGCTCGGAGGAGCTCGATCCGGAGCTGCGCATCTCGGTGCCCGCCGCCGGAATCGAGACGCGCGTGCGGCGCGTGCTGAGCAACTCGTTCGCGTTCGGCGGGAGCAACGTGTGCCTCGCGATCGGCGAGCCCGCGGGCGACGGAGGCGCGTCCTCGTGAGGCCGGCGTACGTCACGGGGCTGGCGCTGTGGTCGCCGGGACATCGCGATCTCGAGTCGTTCGTCGCGGGCGCGCGCGACGAGAGCGTGATCGACTGCTCGTCGCCGTGGGTGCCGCCGCGGCTGATGCGCGGGGCGTCGCGGCTGACGCGCATGCTCGGCGAGGTCGCGTGCTCGGCGTGCGCGTCGGGCGGCGCGGATCCGAAGACGGTCTCGACGATCTACACGTCGAGCTACGGCGAGATCGAGACGATGGTGATCCTGCTCGACGCGATCTTCGCGGGCGACGGACAGCTGTCGCCGATGCGCTTCAAGAACAGCGTGCACAACTCGGCGAGCGGCTTGGGCTCGATCGGCACCGGGAACCAGGGGTTCTCGACGGCGCTGGCGGCGGGGGATCGCAGCTTCGAGGCCGCGATGATCGAGGCGATGGTGCTGCTCGGCGAGCGGGGCGGGGACGCGGTGATCGCGGCGGCGGACGATCGCCTGCCCGCGCCGCTCTCGGCGCAGTGCGCACGCGAGGGGCTCGCGATCGGGATGTGTCTGCGCAGCGAGCGACCGGCGGGCGGCGCGATCGCGGTGATCGACGGGCTGCAGCAGGACGACGAAGAAGTGACGTTCGGGAAGATGTTCGCGGGGCGCGCGCTGCCGGACGCGCTGGCGATCAACCCCGCGGCGGCGGCGCTGCCGCTGATCGACGCGCTGCGCGCGGGCGTGGAGCGGCGCGTGACGCTGGCGTACGGAGCGGCGCGGCCGTTCTCGGTGCGTGTGCGTCCGGACGTGCGCGACTGATCTCGTGGTCACGCGCGCGGCTGGACGAGAGCCGCACCGCGGCCCCAAAGAGAGCGGAGACCCATGAGCACCAAGCGTGACGTCGTCGTGATCGGCGGGGGGCCCTCGGGGTCGACGGTCGCCAACCTGCTCGCGCAAGCGGGCATGAAGGTGCTGGTGCTGGAGCGCGAGACGTTTCCGCGCTTCCACATCGGCGAGTCGCTGCTGCCCTGCGATCTCGAGGCGTTCCGGCGGCTGGGCGTCGATCCGGCGCGCGATGGGTTCCTCTACAAGGGGGGCGCGGAGTTCCTCGACGAGCGCGTCGACGGGCACGTCGAGTATCCGTTCGCCGATGCGCTGCCGGGCACGCCGGATCACGCGTACCAGGTGGACCGCGCGAAGTTCGACGCGGCGCTGCTGGATCGCGCGCAGGAGGTCGGCGCCGAGGTGCACCAGGGCGAGCGCGCGCTGGACGTCGAGCTCGGTGAGGACGGCGTGCGCGTGAAGACGGAGCGCGAGACGTACGAGGCGCGCTACGTGATCGACGCGACGGGGCAGGACGCGATGCTCGGGCGGCGCGCGAAGACGACCAAGCCGCTGGTCGACTTCGGGCTCGCGGCGACGTTCCGGCACTACGACGGGCTCGATCCGGCGATCGATCGCGAGCTCTGCGAGGAGGCGCGCGGGAACATCAAGATCCTCTACGTCGAGGACGGATGGTGCTGGGCGATCCCGATCGGGGGGGGGCGCATCAGCATCGGGCTGGTGAGCCGGCGCAAGGGGATCAAGAGCGAGTGGCTCGACGAGACGATCGCGGGCTCGCGGTTCTTGTCGCGCGTGACGAAGGGCGCGACGAGGTCGGCGCGGCCGGGGATGATCGCGGCGTTCTCGTTCCACAACGAGAAGCAGCACGGGGCGCGCTGGGCGTGCGCGGGGGACGCGGCGTGCTTCCTCGATCCGGTGTTCTCGAGCGGGGTGTCGCTCGGTATGGTGGGCTCGATGGATCTCGCCGACCGGCTGGTGCCGGCGCTGCGCGAGGGGCGCGAGGCGGAGGCGGCGCTGATGGACGAGCACGCGCGGCACATGGGGCACGCGTGCGACGTGTTCGCGACGCTGATCCACAGCTTCTATCACTCGAGCTTGTTGCACGGGCTCTTCTTCGCGAGGGAGCAGGACGCGATGCTGCGCAAGGGGCTGACGAGCGTGCTCGCGGGCGACGTGTGGCGCGACGACAACCCGTTCCAGGAGAAGCTGATGGGCAGCAAGCGGCGGGTCGTGCGTCTGTCGCCGCAGCTGCATGGGGTTGCGTCGGAGGCGGGATGAGAGCACCTTTGCGCGCCTTTTCGCGCGGGGATGTTTGGAAGCGATGGACCTGGAGAAGCAGATCAAGGAGCTGATCGTCGAGGCGCTGATGCTCGACGACGTGCGCGCCGAGGACATCGACAGCGACGCGCCGCTCTTCGTCGAAGGGCTGGGGCTCGACTCGATCGACGCGCTCGAGCTCGCGATGGCGATCGACAAGAAGTTCGGTGTTCGCATCCGCGCGGACGACGAGCAGAACCGGCACATCTTCGCGAACGTGAAGAACCTCGCCGGGTACGTGCGGCAGCACTCGACGCAGGCGTAGCGGGGCGCGCGCGTGAGGGCGCTCCAGGTCGCGGGGACCGTGCTGAACGCGGTGCTCGTGATCGCGTATCCGATCGCGATCTTCTACGGGCTCACGCACTTCGGGGCGCGGGCGGTGTCGGTGATGGTGCTCGCGATGCTGGTGCCGAGCCTGGCGTGGCGGTTCCGGAAGGCGGATCGCGCGACGTTCTGGTCGATGGTGCGGCTGCCGATCGCGATCTCGATGCTCGTGATCGGCGGGATCGCGACCGACGACCGGCGCTTCGTGCTGGCGCTGCCGGTGCTGATCAACGCGGTGTTGTTCGTCGAGTTCGGCAGCACGCTGCGCGCGGGGGCGACGCCGATGATCGAGCGCTTCGCGCGGATGCGGGAGCCGGAGCTCGACGCGGCGAAGGTGGGCCACTGCCGGCAGTGGACCGGCGCGTGGTGCGCGTTCTTCCTGCTCAACGGCGCGGCGGCCGCGCTGCTCGCGGTGCTCGCGCCGCTCTGGTGGTGGACCGTCTACACCGGCGGGATCGCGTACGCGCTGATGGGAGCGATGCTCGTCGCCGAATACACCACCCGCCGCCTCCGATTCCCCGGGGACACGCACCGCTCTTCCAAGCGCCCGGAATGACGTAGGTTTTCGGCGCGTTCGGCCAGCCCCCCATAACTATGCATCACTTCGGGCGCGCCCAGGGCTCCCGGGCCGCCGAGCGCTTCGGTGCGGGCGAAGTGATGCGAATTGATGCGAAGTTATGGGGGGTTGGCCGCGCGCCGCGAATTTCGCTGCGATTCTGCGCACTTGCAGAGGCGGTGCGTGTCCCCGGTCAGAAGAGGGGGCGGAGGGCGGTGCGGCGGAGCTTGCCGGTGGGGTCGCGCGGGAGGGCGGCGACGATGCGGATGCGGCGGGGGATGACGACGGGGTCGAGCCAGGGGAGGAGCGCGGCGCGGATGGACTGAGGGGTGAGGCCCTCGCCGACGACGGCGGCCCAGCTCTCCCAGCCGCGCGCGCCGCCGACCTCGACCGCGAGCGCCGCCGCGTCGACGACGCCGGGGATCGCGAGCAGCCGCGCCTCGAGCTCGGCGATCGAGACGCGCGTGCTGCCGACCTTGAGCACGCCGTCGACTCGACCGAGATGCTGGAAGCGACCCGCCTCGTGCACCGCGACCCGATCCCCACCGACGTACGGACGCGCCACCGCAGGATCGAGGAACGGCGAGTCGATCAGCATCCGACCGCCCTCCCCCTCGCGCACCCGAACGCCCTCGAGCGGCGTCCACGCGTCCTCCGGTCGCTCGCGCCAGCCGATGCCCCCGGTCTCGCTCGAGCCGAGCACCTCGGTCACCGTCCATCCGAACCGCGCCCGCAGATCGTCCGCGGTGTCCGCCGGCAGCGGCGCGCCCGAGCTGAAGACGCGCGGCAGCACGGCGATGCGCTTCTCCTCGAGCACCCGCAGCGCCCGCAGGTGCGCCGGCACGCTGACGAGCACCCGCACGTCGTCCCGCGCGATCAGCTCCGCGAGCGGCTCCGCGTGCAGCACGGTCTCCCGGCTGAACGACGCCCCCGACACCAGCGGCATCAGCACGCCGAACAAGAGGCCGTAGATGTGGTGCGGCGGCACGGTCGCCAGCACGCGCTCGCCCTTGCCGACACCGAACGTCCGCGCGAGCACGCGCGCCTCGCCGATCAGCTGGCCCGCCGTCTTCGGGCACGCCATCGGCGCGCCGGTGGTACCCGACGTGTACACGACCACGATGCGGCGATCGGCCGCGAACGGCGCAGGGGGCGCGTACACGCTCTCGGGCTCGCCCGCCGCCTGCTCGACGATCTCGCGCACGTCGATGCCGGCCATCCCGCTCGAGTCGTGCAGGACCGTCGAGACCGTGCCGCTCTTGCGCAGCGACGTGACCGTCGCCTCCTGCGCGTTCGGCGGCAGCGCGACGACGTACCCGCGCTCCCACGCCGCGAGCATCGACGCCGCGAACAGATAGCGATCGTGACAGACGAGGATCAGCTCGCTCCGCGCGCCGCCGTGCTGCGCGTTCGGCGATGCCGGGAGGCGCGACGCGATCGCGCGCACGTCCGACCACAAGCGCGCCGCGGTCCGCGACGTGGGTCCGCTGGCGACGAGGTCGCTCGGTCGATGGCGATCGAGCAGCGCGGGGAGCGAGTGGGTCAGGGTCACGGCGGGCGCGGAGTTATAGCAGCGCAGGCCGCTTCGTCAGTCGTGAGCGAGAGCACGCCGGGACACGAAGACGGCCGCTTCGGACCACGCTCCACGCGCGCGAGCGCGGCGCATTCCAGTAGGATGGACGCCGCTCGCTTCATCCTGCGCTTGCGCTTCTCTCGGACCGGAGGTCGCCGTGGCCCGCAGCTCGTCCGCTCGCATCGACTTCGCACTGCTCCTCGCGCTGTGCTCCTCGACGCTGCTGCTCGGCGCGTGCGACGAGCCCGCTTCCCCCGTGACGCCGCCGACCGACGCGGAGTGCGATGTCGATCCGCTCCTGCCGGGCTGCACGCCCGCCGAGCGCCCCGACTTCGCGGGCCTGTCCGCGCCGGTCGAGATCGTGCGCGACGTCGACGGCATCCCGCACGTGTACGCGCAGAACGATCTCGATGCGTTCTACGCATCCGGCTACATGCAGGCGTTCGATCGCCTCTTCGAGATGGACCTCAACCGCCGTCGCGCGCTCGGCCGCCGCGCCGAGGTGCTCGGTGCCGGCTCGGTCCAGGAGGATCGCGTCGTGCGGATGTTCGACATCCCGCGCTGGGGCCGCACCAACGAGGCCGCGCTCTTCCGCGACGATCCCGAGCGATGGAT
This sequence comes from Myxococcota bacterium, assembly GCA_030855295.1. GTDB lineage: Bacteria > Myxococcota_A > Polyangia > Polyangiales > Sandaracinaceae > Sandaracinus. The sequence continues at coordinate 10,089 of JALYRN010000081.1, forward strand.
GCTCGTGCAGGCGTGGACCGCGGGAGTGAACGCGCGCATCCGCGAGGTGCTCGCCGATCGCAGCGAGCTGCCGCCCGAATTCGGCACCCTGGGATACGAGCCCGAGGAGTGGGTGGTCTCCGACTCGACCGCGTACGGCAAGCTCGTCCTCTTCGGCAACGCGAGCCAGCTCGAGCCCACGATCCTCACCGCGATCATCGACGAGTACCTGACGACGCTCGACGCGCGGCTCGCGCCCTTCATGCCGATCCGCGACTCGTTCGTCATGCCGATCGACGAGCGCCCCGGCGGAGCGAGCGCCCCGATCGTGCGGCCGAGCACCCGCACGCCGCGCGAGCTCCCGCCCGACGCCGCCGAGCGCATGGCGCAGTTCACCGAGACGATGGCGGCCTTCCGCTCGGGCGGCAGCAACAACTGGGCGCTCGAGGGTCGCCACACCGCGAGCGGTCGACCGCTGATCGCGGGAGATCCGCACCAGGGAATGCAGTCGCCGTCGCTCTTCTGGACGCACCACATCGACAGCACCGCGGGCGGCGGCAACCTCGACGTGATCGGGTTCAACTTCGTGGGCTCGCCGGCGATCCACCTGGGCCACAACCGGCACGTCGCGTGGACCGCGACCACGAACTATCCCGACAACATGGACATGTGGGACGTCCGCTCGGGCGCGGACGGCGGCGTGATGATCGGCGACGTCGAGGTGCCGGTGGTGCGGCGCACCGAGACGATCCTCGTCGCCGGGGGAGATCCGATCGAGGCGGTCTTCGAGGACGTGCCGGGGTACGGCGTGCTGCTGATCGACGGCATCGCGCCGATCCCGCTCGGGCGGCCGGGCCGCCGCCTGTTGATCGCGTGGACCGGCTTCGGCGTGACCCACGAGTTCCACGGGTTCTACGAGTTCGACACCGCGCGAACGCGCGCCGAGTTCCAGACCGCGGTCGACGGGCTCGAGCTCGGCTACTTCAACTTCGTCGCCGCGGACGCGGACGGCATCCTCTATCACTCGCACCCTCGCGTGCCCGATCGCGGCGCGATCGGCGCGTCGCGCCCGTGGGCGCTGATGGACGGCGACGACGCGAGCACGTTCTGGACGGGCGCGTACCTCGGCGACGCGCAGCTGCCGCACAGCACCGGCGGCACGCGCGGCTGGATCGCGTCTGCGAACAACGATCCGTGGGGCTTCACCGGGGACGGCTCGTTGTCCGGCGACCCCTGGTACTTCGGCGTGATCTTCGATCCCGGGCTGCGCTCGGCGCGCATCGAGGACGAGCTCGAGCGGCTGACCGCGCGCGGCGAGCTGACGATCGAGGACATGCAGACGCTGCAGGACGACACGCACTCGATCATCGCCGACGATCTGGTGCCGATCCTCGAGGAGGTGTGGGCGACGGTCGACACCGATCCGACGCTCGAGGAGCTGCGCGACCGCGACGATCTCGACGCGCTCGTCGCCGCGCTCTCGGCGTGGGATCGGCGCATGGAGCGCAGCGCGAGCGAGCCCGTCGCGTTCAACGCGTTCTCGTTCTTCCTCGCGCGGCGCGTGCTGCAGGACGATCTGTCGATCGTCTTCGATCCGATCATGGCGGAGTCGAGCGCGTACATCTTCAAGTGGCTCTCGAACGTGATGCGAGGGCGCTCGCCCGACAGCGCGAGCTTCTTCGCGGGCGAGCCGCGGCAGCTCTCGGTGGCGCTCGCGCTGCGTGAGACCGCCGACTGGCTCACGGAGCGCTTCGGCACCGACGCGTACACCTGGGGAGACGTGCACGGCACGCGCTTCCGCAGCCTCCACGGAGAGCGCCTCGACGGCGGGTGGGTGCCGACCGACGGCGCCGAGGGCACGGTCAACGTCGCGGTCACGAGCTTCTTCGACGGCTCGGGACAGCCGCGCGAGCGCCTCGATGCGGGCGGCGGATCGATCTACCGGATGGTCGCCGGCTTCGGTGAGGACGGAACGCCCGAGGCGCTCGTCAACATGCCGCGCGGCGTGAGCGGCGATCCCGACAGCCCGCACTGGGACGACCTGCACGAGGACTGGATCGAGAACCGCTACCGGCCGCTGCTGTTCGATCGCGCGGACGTCGAGGCGGGCCCGAACGAGCGCATGACGCTGATGCCCTGACGGTCTCGCCGAAAGCAGGCACACTCTCGCGGCGTGACCACCATCGCCGCGGGAGCTCCAGGCGCGCGCGCGGGCCAGCGAGGCGTGCGCCTCGAGGCAGCGGAGCTGCGCACGTTCGCGTCGATCGCCGACGCGTTCTTTCCATCGCTCGAGTCGGTGTCGATCGGCCACGACGCGCCGGGCGATCGACTCTCCGCGCGCGATCTCGGGATCGAAGAGCGGCTCCCCACGCTGATCGGGCACATCCCGCTCGACTCCGACCGCTTCGCGATCAAGGCGATGCTCCGCCTGCTCGGCACGCGCGCGGGGGGACTGCTGCTCTACGGGCGAGCGCGCGCGTTCGTCGATCTCTCGAGCGTCGAGGGCGAGGCCGCGCTGCTCGGGATGGGTCGCTCCGAGCGGCTGATCGCGAGGCAGATCTTCAAGACGATGCGGCAGCTCGTGTTCGCGCTGCTGATGACGGCGCGCGACGGCGACACGCGCGGCGCGCTGTGGGACGTGATGGGCTATCCCGGTCCGCTCGGACCGCCGCCCGAGACGCCGCGGAGGCTCGCGCCGATCACGGTCGATCGCGCGGCGACCTGGACCTGCGACGTCGTGATCGTCGGCTCGGGCGCGGGCGGCGGCGTCGCGGCGGGCGTGCTCGCGAAGGCGGGCCTCGACGTGGTCGTGCTCGAGGGCGGCGAGTACGTCGCCGAGCGCGACATGACGCACCTCCAGCACGAGGCCGAGCGCGCGATGTACGCGACGGTCTTCTCGTCGGATCTCGGGGTCGCGCTGATCAGCGGCCGCTGCTTGGGCGGCGGCACGGTGGTGAATTATTCGACGTCGCTCGCGACGCCTCCCGACGTGCGCGCGGAGTGGGATCGCGTCGCCGGCTTCCGCGACGTGTTCGAGGGCGCGGAGTACCAGGTGTCGCTCGACGCGGTGACCGAGCGGCTCGGCGTCAACGTCGAGGAGTCCACGCCGTGGGCGCGTGATCGCCTGATCGAAGCGTCGATGAAGAAGCTCGGCTGGCAGTGCGCGCCGCTGCCGCGGAACGTGCGCGGCTGCCATCAGGACGAGCGCTGCGGGTTCTGCAACTTCGGATGCCGCGCCGGCGCGAAGCAGTCGACGATGCGCACCTGGCTCGAGGACGCGGCCGACGCGGGCGCACGGCTGGTGGTGCGCGCCCAGGCCGAGCGCGTCGTGCTCGAGGGTGGGCGCGCGGTCGGCGTGCGCGCGAAGGTGACGCGGCCCGACGGCACGAAGGTGCCGCTGACGGTGTTCGCGCGCTCGGTCGTGGTCGCGTGCGGCGCGCTCTACACGCCGGTGCTGCTGCAGAAGAGCCGCATCCACGGCGACGCGATCGGGCGCTACCTGCGGGTGCATCCGGTGACGGGGGTGTGGGGGCGGATGGACGAGCGCACCGAGCCGTGGGGCGGCGTGATGCAGGCCCGCATCGGCACGGAGTTCGCGGACCTCGACGGACGCGGCCACGGGTTCCGCTTCGAGTCGGGTGCGCTGCATCCGGTCGAGTTCTCGTTGCTGCAGGGATGGGCGGGCGGCGCGGACGTGAAGCGGGTGCTGCGCAGCTACGCGCACTGGGCGGCGTTCGGCGTGCTGCTGCGCGACGAGGGATGGGGCACGGTGCGCGCGCGCCGCGTCGGCCCGCCGGTGTTCGACTACCGGATGAGCGAGCACGACGTGGCGCACGCGCGCGAGGGCGTGAAGCGCGCGGCGCAGGCG
>JALYRN010000675.1 GCA_030855295.1 Myxococcota bacterium
GGACGGTCCTCGGCCTGCGCGGCCGGTGCGGGCTTCAGCGCGGTGGCGAACAGCGACCTGGTGATCGCGGATGGCAGCATCTTCGCGAGCATCACGTCGAGCGTCTCCGCCGTGCTCGCGCCGGTCGCCTCCCACCGCTCCTCGCCGAAGCGCAGCACCACGCGCCGCCCTCGCGCGTTCGGAGTCACCTCGACGGTGTAGCCGTAGTGACGGAGCAGCCCGAGCGTCGCCCCCACATCCGCTTTGGTGATCGCCATGCCCCCACGTTGCCTGCGCGGGGCCCGAAACGCAACGCCGCCGAGCACCCAGCGCAGAGAGCAGCTCGCACGCGTGCGCGGTCCGACTCAGGCCGGGACGGGACCGGGCCGGTGCTCGGGGTCGAGGAGGCCGCCGGCGCGCTTCCATCCGATCGCGAGCAGCCACGTTCGCGGCCGCGCGACCGGCGGGGGATGCGCGCGCGCGAGCGCGACCTGGCGCGCCTCGAGACCGCCACGCCATCCGTCGAACGCGAGCGCGGACGAGAAGAGGTCGGGCCATCCGCTCTCGCGCGGCGCATGCCCGTGCCGACGGCCGTTGCCCAAGACGTACGCGAGGGCAGCGCGGACCTGACGCGGCGTCGCGAGCACGCGGTGATGGTAGCGATCCGCGAACACGCCGCCGGTGGTCTGCATCATCTCGTTCAGCGCGCGGGCGATGCGGACGCACAGGCTCTGCATGCCGCGTGCGAGGGCGCGACGGTCCTCCGCTTCGACGACGAGATGGATGTGATCGCCCTGCACCGAGAACTGCACCAAGCGCATGCCGAAGCGCTCGCACACCGCGAGGAAGGCAGGCACCAGCCGCACGAACGATCGCTTGGTCCGGAGATTCCAGACCCGCTTCTTCATCTTCAGCGTCACGAGGACGGGCGCGCGGGAAGAGACGTCGTCTCGTGCAGCGTGCGAGACGCCGGCCCGTTCGCCGGCTGGCTTGCGGCCCGCGCCGCGGCGCTTGCCCCCGTGCGACTGGAAGACGATCTCCTTCTGCCGATGTCGTGCTCGCGCCATGCAGACGAGACGCGCGAGCGCGTGCGCGACTGACGGCATGCGTGGAGCTTCTTCGCGCCGGAGTTGATTCGGCAGAGCCGTCGATCCTCGAGAGAACGACCACGCAACGGTCGCGCGTGCGCGCGGTCGCAGCGGCGCGCCGGACCGCGTTCAGTAGAAGCCCTCGCGGCGCGCCGCATCGAGCTACCGGCGAAGCACGGAAGAGATCTGGTGTGAGCTGCGATCGCAGATCGCGAGGGGGGACCGATGGCGACGAAGAAGACGATGACGATCCGGGCGCGTGACGCAGTCCGCAAGCTGCTCGACCGGAAAGCCGCGCATCGCCGCTTCTCCTGCGACGTCGCAGGCCCACGTCACCTCGGGAGCGGAGCGGTCCTCTCCGGCCGTCCGAAATCGGCGGAGCGCGCGACGATGAACACGCGTGGTCCGTCGCGGCCTGTTCCGTGTCGGGTCACGATGCAGTAGGCGGTGCTTCCGTCCGGGACGTGCAGCTCGAGCGCCCGAGCTTCATCGCTGGATGCTCGGCGGAAGAGTGGACACACAGGGTCGAAGTCCGGCGCGTCCTCGTCCCATCCGACGAACGACGTCACGCCGCGAAACACGAGGTGAGGTGCGGACGGCGAGCACCACTCGCAGCAGTTCCCCACCCAGAACGCGAGCTCGTCGTCGGATCGGCGATCCAGCCGAAGGTCTCGATCGTTTGCTTCGGCGAGGTCGGGGAGCTCGGTTCCGGGCGGCTGTCGCTCGCGCGCGGGCGAGACGGTGCGGACCACGTAAGCATCCGGTGCCCCGTCCAGCTCGACGAAGACCTCCTCGCCGCACCGGAAGTCCGTCGTCCCTTGCGTGTTCTCGGCAGGTCCGAAGGGCCACGGGCCGAAGTGAGGGCTGACGACCTCGCCCCGACCGTCCTTCTCGGACCACGAGTGGATCCGCCACGCCACATCGCGAGCGTAGCCCTGGCGAGGCCATCGGCCGAGAGGGCGCCGGTGAGCATGCGCGGCGCCCTCAGTAGAAGCCCTCGCGGCGCGCGTAGCGGGCGGCGCGGGCTTCGTCGTATTCGGTGGCGTCGATCTCGCCGTCGGTGAGCAGGGCGTGGATCTCGCCGTTGGTGGGGAGCGCCGCGCGATCGACGAAGCGCGCGGGGTCGAAGAACGAGGAGCGGAGGAAGGCCTTGCTGCAGTGGGTGTAGCAGCGCTCGATGTCGACGAGGATGCCGAGCTTCGGGAGCTTGCCCTCGACGCCCGAGGCGGCGAGGAGGTCGGGGTCGTCGGTGAGGGTGGCGCGGCCGTCGACGCGGAAGGTGTCGGTCACGCCGGGGACGACGAAGAGCAGGCCCACGTGCGCATTCGCGAGGATGTTGCGCAGCGAGTCGGCGATGCGGTTGCCGGGACGCTCGGGCAGCAAGAGCGTGCGGTCGTCGAGGATGCGCACGAAGCCTGCCGGGTCGCCGCGCGGGCTGACGTCGCACGAGCCGCTCGCGTCCGAGGTCGCGAGGCACACCAGCGGAGAGAGCTCGATGTAGCGGCGCGTGAGGCGGTTGAGCCGGTCTTGGACCTTGCTCGCGACGAGCGGTGTGGGCTCGCCGATGATCGCGCGCAGCGCAGCCTCGTCGTCGATCGTGCGAGCGGTCAGCCGATGCGCGGGCATGCACGAATGCTGGTCGACCCCACCACCGGCGCAAGGACCGCATCGTCGGCGGACGCGAGACCGGTCGTCACTTCGGCGAGCGACGCATCCTCCGCAGCACCTTGCTCTTCACCGCGTCGAGCTCGGGGGCGCGCATCGCCCAGGCCGCGACGACGTACGCGATGCCGCACGCGAAAAGCGCGCCCGCGAGGAGCGCGTAGTCGATCAGGTCCGCGCCGTCGTTCCAGTGGCCGAAGCGCGCGATGGCCCACGCCGTCGCGCCCATCGCCGCGCATGCGACGCCGATCCGCAGCGCGCTGGTCGCGACCTCGCGCAGGCCGAGGCGACCCATCTTGCGGCGCAAGAGCGCGAGCAGCATCGCGAGCTGCAGCACGCCCGCGGCGCTGATCGCGATCGCGATGCCGACGTGGTCGAGCTCGAGCGGCAGGCTCAGCGCGATGCCGAGCGCGGCGAACGCGATCAGGTTCGCGACGCTGGCGAGCACGGGAGTCCGCGTGTCGCCGTGCGCGTGGAACACCGGGACGACCACCCGCACGCTCGCGATCGCCCACACGCCCGCGGCCTGCCACTGGAGCGAGCGCGCGGTCTGGAGCGCCTCTTCGAGGCCGAACCGGCCGTGCATGAAGATCGCGATCACGAGCGGCTCCGCGAGCACGATGAGGAGCACGCTCGCCGGCAGCGCGACGAAGAGCATCGAGCGCATCGCGAAGGTGAAGGTGCGGCGCAGCTCGTCGTGCTCGCCGCGCGCGACGAAGTCGGAGAGCGTCGGCAGGAGCGCGGTGGCGAACGCGATCGCGAACACGCCCTGCGGGATCTCGACCAGGCGCGCGCCGAACCAGAGGTACGCCTGCGAGCCCTCGGGCAGCCAGGACGCGAGCGTGCGCGAGAGCATCAGGTTGATCTGGTAGACGCCGAGCCCCGCCGTGACCGGGCCGAGCAGGCGGATCGCCTTTCTCACCGCAGGGTCGTCGAGCGTCGGGCGCGCGCGCACCCAGAGGCCGGCGCGCACGAGCGCGGGCCACTGCACGATCATCTGCAAGAGGCCGCCGACCAGGGCGCCGAGCGCGAGCGCGCCGATCGCCGGCATGCCGACCGCGATCGCGACCGGGATCATCGTGAAGGGCGCCGCGATCAGCGCGACGTTGAGGAGCGCGGGCGCGAGGGCGGGCACCGCGAAGCGGCGGTTGGCGTTGAGCGCGCCCGCCGAGAGCGCGGCCATGCCCATGAAGAAGATGTACGGGAAGGTCCAGCGCGAGAGCGCGACGGTCGCCTCGAAGCGCGCGGGGTCGTCGAGGTAGCCCGATGCGAACGCCGTCACGAGCACCGGTGCCGCGAGCACGCCGACCACGCTGAGCACGACGAGCGCGACCATCAGCACGCCGGTCGCGCGCGCGTGGAATTCCTTCGCGCGCTCGGCGCCCTCCTTCGCGCGCAGCTCCGAGTAGATCGGCACGAACGCCGCCGACGCCGCGCCCTCCGCGAAGAGGCCCCGCAGCGTGTTCGGGATCGTGAACGCGACGACGAAGAGATCGATCATCGCGGTCTCGAAGAACGCCGCCATCACCGACTCGCGCACCAGGCCGAGCACGCGCGAGACCAGCGTCC
>JALYRN010000676.1 GCA_030855295.1 Myxococcota bacterium
GACTCGATCGCCCGCGTGCACGCCGCCGCCGCGCAGACGTCGTCGCACGCGGCCGCGAGCTCGGTGCGCTCGGCGACCCACGAAGCGAGCGCGGCGCATCCGCTGTCCGGCGCGAGCAGCGCCGCCGCGTCGATCGCTCCACCGGCGCTCACGAGCGCGTCGATCATCGCGAGCACCAGCCGCCCGAGCGGGAGCGCGATCGCGATCTCGTCGACCTGCAGCAGATCCTCGGTGCCGAACCAGCGCATCGCGGCCGGCGTGCGCGTGTCGCCGCCGAGGCTCGCGAGATCGATGGTGGTGCGCTCGCCGCCGATGGCCCCGAACGCGATCGCGCCCCGCGTGAACGAGGCGAGCGAGCCCTCCGGTGTCGCGCGCGCGATCGCGAGCGTGCCGCCGATGCTGAGCGACTCGCTCCGCGTGGCGATCTCCTCGAGCAGGTCTCGCACCGCGCGGGAGGGGCTCGCGAGGGCGAGCTCGAGCTTCGAGGCGAGCTCCGCGTCCGGCGCACCGGTCAGCCGCTCGGTCGCGAGCGCGTCTGCGGCGATCGTCTCGTCGCGCTCACGGAGCTCGGCCTCGAGCGCGTCGAGCATCGACGCCGCGTCGCCACCGCCCGCGAGCACTGCCGCGTCGAGCGCCGCGAGCATCGCATCGACCGCGACGCGCGGCGACGTGCCCGGCGCGACCTCGAGCGTCGTGTCGTACTCGCCCTCGACCCCGAGCTGGCGCGCCACCAGCTCGATGGTCGTGCGGACCTCGCGATCGACCTCGATCACGACGCCCGCGACGCAGCCCTCGGCGACGATGGTGCCGCGCAGGTTCTCGCCGCGCGCGACCACCGTGAAGCGCTGTCCCGCCGGGAGCGCGGTGAGCTCGACCACGCCGCTCTCGTCGACGGTGCGCGTCCGATCGGCCTCGGCGCGCCCGAGCGCGTCCGCGCAGCGGACCGGCGACGACATCGAGCCCTGGTGGAGCCGCACCGTCCGCCGCGCGATCGTGCGCGCGTCACCGCCCTCGACGGTGACGACGAGACGGCCGAAGCCCTCCGCGCCGACGGCGACGTCGACGTAGGCGGAGGTCGCGCCGGGCGCCGCGACGCGGACCCGGAACGTCGCCGGCAGCTCACCCGCGATCACCGTTCCCGACGCCTGGCCGTCGGCGTCGGTGCGGGCGACGAGCGAGAAGAGCGACGAGTCGCGCGGCATCCCGTCGAGCGCGAAGCTCACGTCGCGGTCGGCGACCGGCCGGCCCGCGGGATCCATCCAGCGTGCGACGATCCTGGCGCTCGCGCGCGGGGTCAGCCCGATCGCGGTCTCGCCGACGATCACGATCGACCCGAGCTCGCTCGGCGCCGCGGCGTCGGGGCCACCCGCGTCGAGCTCCAGCGTTCTCGGTCCGTCGCAGCCCGCGGCGACCACGCCTCCGGCGAGCACCGCGCACCCGACGAACACCGCGAACACCGACACTCCCCCCAGCAGACCACCCAAGCGAAGCAACATCTGTAGCCACAGCATATAGGGAGCAGCGCCCCCTCGGCCAGCAGGCCGGGCCCGGGAGGCGCTGGAATGGCTCGGCGCCGTCGTGCGTGTTAGAGGTCGCGCCCGCCCCGGACCGCATGGACTACGCCTTTCAGATCGGCCTGCGCTACCTGCGGTCGAAGAAGAAGAAGACGGTCTCGGTCATCACGTTCATCGCGGTCTCGGGCGTCGCGCTCGGGGTCGCGGCGCTCCTCGCGGTGATGTCGATCACCAGCGGCTTCCAGGTCGAGTTCCGCGACAAGGTGCTCGGCGTCAACGCGCACGTCCTCGTCATGAAGTACGGCCTCGACTTCGAGGAGTACGAGGACGTGATGGCGCGGGCGCTCGAGATGCCCGAGGTCGAGGGCGCGGCGCCCTTCGTCATCAACGAGATGATGCTCGCCAAGGGCGACCGGATCGCGGGCGTGCTCGTGAAGGGCGTCGATCCGATCGCGATGCCGACGGTGCTCGATCTGCCGAGCCAGCTCGTCGCGGGCAGCCTCGAGGGGCTGCGCGTCCCGGGCGCGAGACCGCCGCACCGCCCCGAGGAGGGGGACGAGGAGCGCGCCGAGGGGCTCGACCTCGACGACTTCCTGCGTCGCGTCGGCGAGGGGCAGGACGCCGACGCGGCGGCGGTCGCGGCCGAGCAGCCGAGCGCGCCGACGGAGGGCGCAGCGCCGGACGAGGCAGCGCCGGACGAGGCAGCGCCGGACGAGGCAGCGCCGGACGAGGACGGCGAGGGCCCGATCGACGTGCTCCCGACCGTCACGGTGCCGACGCCCGAGCAGGCGGAGGCCGCGCTCGACGCGCGCACCGACGACGAGGTCGTGGAGGGCCCCGTCGTCGACGAGCTCTTCGGCGAGACCAGCGACGCCGTCACGCCGACCGAGGAGCTGCCGGGGCTCGTGGTCGGCCGCACGCTCGCGAGCACGCTCGGCCTCGAGGTGGGCGATCGCGTCAACGTGATCAGCCCGCTCTCCGGCCTCGACACCTCGATGTTCCACGCGGAGGCGCGCACCCCGCGCTCGCGCGAGTTCCGCGTGATCGGCATCTTCTCCGCGGGCTTCCAGGAGTACGACACCCGCCTCGTCTACACCGACCTCTACGAGGCGCAGGCGTTCTTCGATCACGGCGACAGCGTCACCGGCGTCGAGCTGCGGCTGCGCGACATCGACGCCGCGCCGGCGATCTCACGTCGGCTCGAGCGCGTCCTGGGCGGCGGCCCCTACCACACGCTCGACTGGCAGGAGCTGAACCACAACCTCTTCACCGCGCTCGAGATCCAGAAGGTCATGCTGAGCCTGGTGATCGCGACGATCATCTTCGTCGCCGCGTTCAACGTGATCGCGACGCTGATCATGATCGTGCTCGAGAAGAAGCGAGAGATCGCGATCCTCAAGGCGATGGGCGCGCACGACAGCCACATCCTGATGGTGTTCCTGCTGCAGGGCCTCTTGATCGGCCTGCTCGGCACCGCGATCGGCCTGGTGCTCGGAGGTGGCGTCTGCTTCTGGCTCGAGGCGTACCAGTTCCCCCTGGACCCTCACGTCTACCTGATCGACCACGTGCCGATCCGCACCAGCGCCTCGGAATTCGCGTCGACGGTGATGATCGCGCTCGTGATCTGCCTGATCGCGACGCTGGTCCCGAGCTGGTGGGCGGCGCGCCTGCTGCCCGCCGACGGCGTGCGCTACGAGTGACCTCTCGCCGGCCTTGACAGCCCCGATCGGCCGGGCTAGATCGCGCCTCCACTCGCGGGACTAACTCAGTGGTAGAGTGCAACCTTGCCAAGGTTGAAGTCGAGGGTTCGAATCCCTTGTCCCGCTCTCGGTAGAGCGAACTGAAAGCGGCCGGTCGGAGCGAGAGCCCACCGGCCGTTTCCTTTCCGTCTGTCGGATCGCGCGTCACCGCGTTTGGCCGCTCCGGTCGCGGGACTACGTGCCGTGCGCATGACGTTCGTCCTGCCAGTCGACGGTGCCGGTTCGGACGGGGCGGCACATGCCGTTCGATGACGTGCTCGCGGGGCGCACGATCGTCGTGGTCGACGATCATGCGGGGATGCTGGACCTGCTCGACGACACGCTCGCGAGCGCGGGGGCGCGCGTCCTTCGCGCGGCGAACGCGCTCGACGCGCTCGCCTTGGTGGTCGATCACGACGTGGACGCGGTGGTGTCCGATCTCCGGATGCCGGCGATGAGCGGGCTCGACCTCGCGCGGGCGCTGCGCGGTCTCCGGGCGGAGCGGAAGCGCAGCATCGTCGCGGTCGCGGTCTCCGGCGACGACTCCTGGCGGTACATCGATCCCAACAAGGCAGCGTCGGCGGGCTTCGACTACCACCTCGAGAAGCCGGTCGAGCCGAGCGTGCTCGTCGCGACGGTGCGCGAGCTGATCGAGCGGCGCGCGCGCTCGGTGAGCGGCACGATGCCGCGCATCGACGCGGCTCCCGGATCGGGCGTCGACGCGGCGCCGACCCCGACCGCACGTCGCAAGCGCTAGCACGCGCCCGGGACCTTCGGTCGGGATCTGGCGCCGCGCGAGGCACGCCAACGCCCGCGCAGGATCTGCGCGGCCCTCGCGCACGCGCTGCGCCGCTGTCCGAAGCCCAGCGCGGAGAGCCGCAAGGTTCGCGCGTCGCGCGCTCGGCACGCGACGTGTAAAGCGCCCGCCGCGAGGAGGTCCGACATGAGCACGTCGACACAGCAGCACATCACTCCCGCCCGCGTCACTCCCGCCCGCGCCGCCCCGGCCCGCATCGCCCCGGCCCGCATCGCCCCGGCC
>JALYRN010000677.1 GCA_030855295.1 Myxococcota bacterium
GGGCTCGAGCGTCCGGCGCGTCCGGCGGCGGCCCTCGTGGCGTTCGCGCTCGCGCCGATCGCCGGCGTGGTCCTCTTCGTCGTGGCGCGCATCGCGCTGCGCCTGGTGCCGTCGACCGGGGAGGCGCCGGTCGAGGCGTTCGTGAGCTGGCCCAGCGGGATGCTCTCGTTCGCGGCGCTCGCGGTGGTCGCGCCGATCGCGGAGGAGATCTTCTTCCGAGGGCTGGTCTACGGCGCGCTGCGCGGGCAGGGCGCGAGCGCGTCACGCGGGCAGGCGGCGCTTCGCGAGACGATCGCGATCGGCGGATCGTGGCTGCTCTTCGCGCTGGCGCACCTGCCGCAGGACTGGGGGAACTGGGGCGGGATGATCTCCGTGCTGACGGCGGGGCTCGGCTTCACGCTGCTGCGTGCGACCACGCGCTCGACGCTGGTGCCTTGCCTCGCGCACCTGGTCTACAACGGGCTGCTCGCGGCGAGCGCGCTCGCTGTGGGCGCCGGCTGACCTCAGGAAGCGCAACGACGCGATGACGGTGTTCCCGATCGAGCTGCTGCTCGTGCTGCGCTTCCTGAAGCTCGCGGGCGTGCTCGCGCTGGCGGCGGGCACGCTCGGCGCGTTCGTCCCGGCGGCGCTCGAGGAGCGACAGCGCTTCGCCTACGCGGTCGCGGGGCCGGGCTTCGGCGTGGTGTGGTCGCTCGGGTTCGTGATGGCGTACGGCTCGGGCGTCTCGCTGCTGGCGACGTGGATCGTCGGCGCGATCCTCTGCTCGATGATCTCGATCAACGTCGTGCTGTGGTCGGTCGGCCGAGAGGGGCGCCGCTCGCCGCGCGCCGCCGCGATCGCGTGCGCGCTCTTGCTCGCGACGCTCGCGTTCATGGTGTGGAAGCCGGTGCTCTGACGAGGCCTCAGGAACCTAATTCCGATCGGCCGAGGTGACGCGCAGGACCTCGTCGACGGTGGTCACGCCGGCCTTGACCTTGCCGAGGCCGGACATGCGGAGCGACTGCACGCCGCCGCGGATCATCTCGTCCTTGAGCTCGGCGGTGGAGCAGCCCTGCAGGACCATCTCCTTGAGGCGGTCGGTGAACGGCATCACCTCGTAGAGCGCGACGCGGCCGCGGTAGCCGGTGTTGTTGCACTCGCGGCAGCCGGCGCCCTTCTGGATCTTGAGGCCGCCGGCGATCTCGGCGTCGCTGAAGCCCGCGGTCTTGAGCGCGGCCTTCTCCAGCGTGATCTCGTGCTTGCAGGGCTCGCAGATCTTGCGGAGCAGGCGCTGCGCGAGCACGAGGTTGACCGACGCGGTGACGAGGAAGGGCTCGACGCCCATGTTGAGCAGGCGCGAGACCGTGCTCGGCGCGTCGTTGGTGTGCAGCGTCGAGAGCACCAAGTGGCCCGTGAGCGCGGCCTTGACCGCGATCTCCGCGGTCTCGAAGTCGCGGATCTCGCCGACCATGATGATGTCGGGGTCCTGCCGCAGGAACGAGCGCAGCGCGGCCGCGAAGTTCAGGCCGATGTCCTCGTGCATCTGCACCTGATTGATGCCCATCAGGTTGTACTCGACCGGGTCCTCGGCGGTGCTGACGTTGGTGTCGACCTGGTTGAGCTCGGTCAGCGCGGAGTACAGCGTCGTCGTCTTGCCGGAGCCGGTCGGGCCGGTGACGAGCACCATGCCGAAGGGCTGGCTGATCGCCCACTTGAAGTCCTCGAGCGCCTTCTGGTCGAAGCCCAGCTTCGTCATGTCGAGCTGGAGGTTCGACTTGTCGAGAAGGCGCATGACGATCTTCTCGCCCCAGATCGTCGGCAGGCAGGAGACGCGGAAGTCCATCTCCTTGCCCTTGCCGAGCTTGAGCTTGATGCGTCCGTCCTGCGGCAGGCGGCGCTCGGCGATGTCGAGCGATGCCATGATCTTGAGGCGCGACGCGATCGCCGCCTTGAGCTTGAGCGGAGGCGTCATCTCCTCGATGAGGACACCATCGACGCGGTAGCGGACGCGGAGCTTGCGCTCATAGGGCTCGATGTGGATGTCGCTCGCGCGCTTCTTGATCGCGTTCAGCAGGATCGCGTTGCACAGCCGGATGACCGGTGCGTCCTCGCTGGCGCGCTCGAGGTCGCCGAGGTTGAGGTCTTCGTCCTCGGAGGCGACCTCGATCTCCCCCTCGTCGAACCCCTCCATGATCTGGTCGTAGGAGATCTCGGGCGCGGCGTAGTAGCGCTCGATCGCCTTGAGGATCGCGGACTCGGAGGAGACGACCGGCTCGACGTTGTAGCCGGTCAGGAATTTGATGTCGTCGATCGCGTGCAGGTTCGAGGGGTCCGCCATCGCGACGATCAAGGAGGAGCCGGAGCGCGAGACCGGGATGATCTTGTGACGCTCACAGACCTCCTGGCCGATCATCTTCCGCACCTCCTCGTCGATCTCGTACTCCTCGAGGTTGATCGACTGGACGCGGTACTGCTGCGAGAGGAAGTCGGTGATCTCCTGATCGGAGATGAACCCCATCCGCGCGAGCGTGTAGCCGAGCGAGGTGCTCGACTTCTTGGCCTCGTCCTGCGCGGTCTTGAGCTGCTGGAGACTGATCAGCTTCTCGCGTACGAGGAGCTCGCCGAGACGGTTGCTCACGAAGGGGCCTCCGGGAAAGATGGGCCCGCGCTCGAGGCGGCGCGGACGGGGGCCGATCGTCGTGGAACAATCCGCCTGGTGTCAATCGAACACGGCATCGCCGCAGTGGTCGGCGGTGCCGTCGCGTGGGACGGGAAACAGTGAGTTTCTTCCGAAGGCTCTTCGACTCGCGGGCGCGGCAGGCGTTGGATGCGGAGGTCCAGGGTGATCTGCGCAAGGCGGCGTACCTGTGGGTCGACATGGGCGACCCGACGCGGGCCGCCGAGCTGATGACACGCCTCGGCGAGCAGTCCTCGCCGGTCGAGGAGAAGGTGCAGGCCTGGCTCGATGCGCTGCGCTTCCTGCCGCTGGAGCAGGAGGCGGGGCGGAGCGAGCTCGAGGCGAAGATCGGCCTCGCGGTGCTCGAGTCGGCGCGCGAGCGTGGGGTCGCGAGCGCGGATGCGAAGAAGCGCCTGCTCGACGCCGCCGAGCGACTCGAGCGCGCACAGAAGTGGCTTCCGGCGGCCGACTGCTTCGAGCTGCTCGGCAAGAGCGAGGATCTCGCGCGCTGCCTCGAGCAGGCGGGTGAGATCGAGCGGCTCGAGAAGGTGCTCGAGACCTCGCACGCGGCCGAGCACCGCGCGGCGCGCCTGCGGCGGCTGATCACCGAGCAGCAGATGGCCTCCGAGGTCGGCGCGCGCGACGTGGCCCGCCGTGCGCTGCGCGACGCGTCGCTGCTCGCGCCCGAGGATCCGTCGATCGCGGATCTGCTGCGCCGGCTCGAGGAGAAGTGGCCGCGCGCCAAGCGACTGCGCCTCGAGGTCGGAGGCGCCCGCGTCGGCCTGGTCGGCACGCTGCCGGCGGCGATCGGGCGCGCCGACGCGGACGTGCTGGTGCGCGGCGGATCGGTCTCGCGGCGGCACTGCGAGATCGATCGGCGCGGCGACGCGGTGCTCGTGCGCGATCTCGGCAGCCGCAACGGGACACTGGTCGCGGGGGTGCCCATCGCGGGCGAGATCACGCTGTCGGGGCCGACCGAGGTCGGGCTCGGCGACGACGTGACGGTGCGGGTGACGCCGGGCGACCGAGGCATCACGGTCGACGTCGTGCGCGGGCTCGATCGCGGCGAGCGCGTGGTGGTCGGGGAGACCGAGCTGCGCATCGGCGGCCTCGACGCGAGCTTCGTGTTCGTCGACGATCGCGCGGTGATGCAGCCCGATCCGGGCACGGCGGTGCTGCTCGGGGCGCGCTCGGTCGCGGCGGGGATCGATCTGCTCTACGGCGACGTGCTGACGATCGGCGGCGTGCGCGTGGAGGTGCTCGCGTGAGCATGTGGAAGCGCGTGCGCGCGCTGCTCGGCGGGGACGAGCCGCCGCCGCCGCGGGACGAGCCGGTCATCGCCGAGACGGCGCACGAGGGCACGAGCGGCGTCACCGTGGTCGCCGATCCGCTCGATCGCGAGGCCGCCAAGCTGATCGCGCTCGCGGAGCGCAGCGCGCCGGGCTCGGACGACGAGGAGATCGCGATCGACGCGTTCGAGCGGCTCTGCGACGCGAGCCGCGAGGTGCTCGCGATCGATCTGGCGCGGCGCGTGCTCGCGAGCGCTGCGATGCCGCTGCTGCGCTGTCGCGTCGCGGAGCGGCTCGATGCGCGCGGAGACGAGGCGACCGCGCACGAGCTGCTGCAGCGCCT
>JALYRN010000678.1 GCA_030855295.1 Myxococcota bacterium
GCGCGACGTCGATCACGCGGCGCACGTGCCGGCAGCGCCGGAGCGCGCGGCGGCTCGCGGGCGCGAGCGCGTCCGGGCACACGAGCAACGTTCCGTCGGGGAGCGCCGCGAGCGCGGTGTCGAGGTGATAGAGGTGGGGATCGATCAGCTCGAGCTCGAGCACGTCGAGGCCGCTCCACGACGCGAGCTGACGCGCGGCGTCGGGGTCGCTGCGGAACCCGTGGCCGAGCAGCAGCGTGCCTCCGACCCGGACGACGTCGCCGCCCTCGAGCGCGTGCATCGACGCATCGACCGGGTAGCCGTGCGCCTCGAGCGAGCGACGGCGCGCGGACTGCTCGCGCGCCCGCTCGGGATGGCGAGGGCGGCACAGCAGCGCGCGAGGACCGCGCGGGCCGCGCGCCAGGATCGCGTTGTCCTTGGCGAACACGCAGTCGAAGCAGCCGCGCACGAACGGGTGGCGCCGCACCGTCGCGCCGCATGCGTGTAGCGTTTGCACCAGTCGCGCGTGCTGTGCCTCGGCGCGCGCGAGCGAGGTGCTGCCGGGCTGCATGTGCGGGTTGATCTTCCAGGCGACGCAGTACGCGGCGCGCGCATCGCTCGCGGGCGCGCTCACGTCGTGGATGTCGCTGACGAAGAAGCACGGCATGACCGATCGAGGGATCACCTTCCGTGCCGCGGCGCCCGCGTCGGGGCTCGCCAGGGCGTGGCGCCACGCCTCGCTCGCAGTTGATTTCCTCAATGCTTCCGACGGCATCCGGCTTGCTGGAGAGGTGCGGCAAGAGACCTCATGGCTGTGATGACGAACACCGAGATGGGTCGGGTCGAGCGAGCCTCCGAGCGCGCGGACCGCGACGAGGCGAGCCCGGACCGGCTGCAGGCGCTGCTCTCGCAGCTGAACGCGCGTCGGCTCCGGCCGGCGACTCCCGACCACGCGCCGAGCTTCGAGCGCGAGCGCCGGCTGGCCGAGATCGAGGAGCGCTTCCTCCAGCGCGAGCGCGCCGCGATCGCGGATCGCGCGCGCGAGGCGCCGCTCGACGCGGACGCGTTCGTCGCATGGTTCGAGCAGCTCGAGACGTGCGGCCCCGGGCAGCACGACGTTCTCTTCGAGTGGCTCGCCCGCGAGGCGGATCTCGAGTCGATGCGATGGTTCCTGCTGCAGGAGCTCGCGGGCGAAGCAGGCTTCGACGATCTCGTCGCGCTGACGCAGCGCAAGCTCGCGCCGACGCCGAAGCTCGAGCTCGCGCGCAACTACTGGGACGAGATGGGCGTCGGCCACGAGGACGGGATGCACGGCCCGATGCTCGGCAAGCTCGCGAAGGAGCTCGACCTCGACCCGACGGCGCAGCCGATCGTGTGGGAGTCGCTCGCGGTCGGGAACCTGCTGATGGGCCTCGCGTACAACCGGCGCTGGGCCTACTGCTCGATCGGTGCGCTCGGCGCGGTCGAGCTCACCGCGCCCGGTCGCTGCGTGGAGGTCGATCGCGGGATGAAGCGGCTCGGCGTCACTGGCGCCGCGCGGCGCTACTACACGCTGCACTCCGTCATCGATCGCAGGCACTCGGCGCAGTGGAACCGCGAGGTGCTGCATCCGCTGGTCGCGCGCGACCCGTCGCTCGCGCAGTGGATCGCCGAGGGTGCGCTGATGCGCCTCGAGGCCGGGCGAAGGACGTTCGAGCGCTACCGCCGCGAGCTCGCACTCCCGCTCTGACGACGAGAGCGGAGCGCTACACGGTGCCGAGGCGCGGATCCTTCGGCCCCGGGGCGACCTGGATCTCGACGCCGTGCTGCTGCAGGTACGCGACGCCGTTCTCTCCGGCGTAGCCGCCCTCCACGATCAGCACGCGCGCGATGCCGGCGTGGTGGATCATCTTCGCGCACATCAGGCACGGCTCGCCGGTGACGATCAGCCACGCGCCGCGGCACGCGACGCCGCTCGCGGCGGCGTTGCACACGACGTTCATCTCCGCGTGATGGCAGCCGACCTCCATCCGCGTGCCCGACTTCACCTCCATGGTGTCGCGCAGGCACGCGTCGCCGCCGCAGAGCTCGCCTCCGCCGCGCGGGCCGCCGTTGTAGCCGTCCATCAGGACGACGTTGCGATCGGGATCGAGCAGCAGCGCGCCGAACTTGCGGCGCGGGCAGTTGCTCGCGTTCGCGAGCGAGAGGCACTGCTCGATGCGGATGCGGATGTGCTTGTCCTTCATCGTCACTCTCCGCGGAAGTCGCAGCTGCCGCCGGCGCAGCCGGTCGGGATCGAGATGCGCGCCTCGCCGTCCCACGCGGACCGCACGAAGTCGAAGATCTGCTCCTGCGCCGCGGCCGCCGCGGGCGTGCTCTCCGCCGCGAACCCGTGCAGGTCGAGCGCGTCGGTGCCCGCGACCCAGTACTGCGTGAAGCCGCTGCGGCCCATCGCCGACTCCGCGGGCTCGAGCCCGTCGACCGGCACCAGCACCGAGCCGATGTGCGCGGCGCCGGTGACGCGGCCGACGAGCTCACTGCCGGGGTTCGGCAGCACGGGATCGCCGATGCTCTCCTGCACCAGCGCCATCACCGGGTGCTCGCCCGCGAGCACGTCGACCCACGACGCGCCGTCCGCCTCGTCGAGCATCGTCTGCGAGATCGCCACCGCGATCGGCACGTTGAAGTCGCCGCCGTTCGCGATCGCGATCAGCCCCTCGATGTACCCGAACTGCAGCGCCTGCCGCACCCACGTTCCCCACGCCGCGCCGGGCACGTTGAGGACCGCGTGCTCGATCTCGGGATCCGACGCCGCGATCACCAACCCCATCGTGCCGCCGAGGCTGCCGCCCACCCAGATCGGCACCGAGTCGTCGGGACGGCGCCCGGCGTGCGGGTTCGGCATGCCGCCGAGCTCCTCCGCGGCGAGCGCGTCACCGACGATCGTGGTCATCGCGCGGCGCAGCGCCGCCGCGTCGGCCACCGCCTGCACCAGTCCGGACGCCGCGACGCTCGAGCCGAGGGCCATGTTCTGCAGCGAGAGGAACGTGTCGATGACGGTGGTCTCGGTCCACCCGTAGAACTCGATCCCGATCTTCGCGGCGCCGGACTCCGCGATCGCCTCGTCGAAGTTCGCGTCCTGCACCGTGCCGCCGGTCCCGTGGCCGTACATCAGCATGCGGTAGTCGCCGGTGCCGCGCGGCAGCGCGATGCGGAACGGCGCCTCCCGCGTCCCGATCGCGAGCGCCGCCCCCGTCTCGTCGATCGAGAGCCCGTCCGGCGCGAGATAATTCGGCAGCCCGACGAGATGGCCCTCGACGATGCTCGCGAGCGGCCCCTCCTCGCGGTGCTCGACCGCGTCGATGCGCACCGTCACCTCGCCGGCGTCGACCGCGTCGATCGCAGCCTGCCGCATCGCGCGCAGGCGCCGCAGCGGATCGTCGGCCGAGCGCGTCGTGAAGTCCCACGCGCGCAGCACGCGCGCGGGATCGATCGCCTGCGTCTCGAGGAACGCGCGCAAGGGCGCGGCGTAGCCCGCGAGCGCCGCCTCCTCCTCGCTGTGCGCGGGCACGAGGCCGAGCGCGAGCAGCGTGCCGTGCGACGCCTCGACCGCGGCTCCATCCTCGGTCCGCAGCGCGTCGTCGATCACCACGACGTGATCGGCGCCCGGTGCGAGCGGCGCGAGCGGCTGCGCGATCACCAGCGAGTACCCGGTGCGATCGTCGACGACGACCTCGACGCGCACCGCGACCTCCCGCCCGACGTCCGGGGCGTCGTGCTGCGCGAGATGGACGTGCACCGCGCCCTCCGCGCTCGCCGGATCGAGCCGCACCGGGAAGCCCGCGATCACCGTGCTCACGCGCGAGAAGCCGTCGGCGCGAGAGAGCACGCGCCCGTCGTCGGTGCGGCTGAGCGAGCTCATGTCGACCTGGAGCCGCAGCCCCGTCGGCGTGCTCGGATCCGCCACCGTGAACGCGTTGCTCGGCCACGGCAGCAGGCACCGCGTCGGATCGAGCTCGTCGCACGCGCGCGTCAGCGGGGTGCGATCGCCGATCTCGCGATCGGGCGCGGTGAAGATCGGGGGCTCGCTCTCGCAGCCGAGGAGCGCGAGACAGAACGAGAGGCGCCAAGCGAACGAGGTGAAGGAGTGCATCGTCTCCGCGCGAGAGTCGCGCGAGGCGACCGCGTCGCGCCAGCGCATTGTGTGAGCGAGGGCCCACGGCGTCGCGATACGCCGCGGCCCTCGATCGTGCTCGCGTCAGCGCCCAGCGCGGCGACGACGGCGCGCGAGCGCGAGCCCGACGCACGCGAGGAGGGCCAGCGC
>JALYRN010000679.1 GCA_030855295.1 Myxococcota bacterium
GCGCGACGACGCGCCGTTCGGCGACGATCCGCACGCGGTGCACGCGCCGCTCGCGCGGCTGCTCGAGGAGAGCGACGTCGTCAGCGTGCACGTCCCCGGCACGCGCGCGACGCGGCACCTGATCGGCGAGGCCGAGCTCGCGCGTCTGAAGCGCGGCGCGATCCTGATCAACACCGCGCGCGGCAGCATCGTCGACGAGGGGGCGCTGGTGCGCGCGCTCGAGCGAGGTCTGCTCGGCGGCGCGGGCCTCGACGTGTACGAAGAAGAGCCGAGGGTGCACCCGCGCCTGCTCGACCGGAGTGACGTCGTGCTCCTTCCGCACCTCGGCAGCGCGACCCGCGAGGCGCGCGCGCGAATGGCGTACGCAGCGATCGCCGACGCGTCGCGCGTGCTGCGCGGCGAGGCGCCGCTGCACCTCGTTCCTGAGCTGCGCGTTCCGTGAGCGAGCTCGACGGCGCGACGTGTGCCAGCCGGCCCTCGAAAGCCTGTGATCCATCGCCCTGGCAGACACCTTCCGGAGGTGTGCGAGGGCGCTCGGACGCGCCATGATCCGAGTGGGTGCCGCCGATCCGAAGACATGCGAGCGAGTGGTTCGAGGTGGAGCTCGATCGCGCGGAGCGGCGCGTCGTCGTGCGCCGGCTCGCGCGCCGCTTCGCATCGCCGGAGGAGGCCGAGCTCGCAGCGATCCCGGTGCTCGACGTGCTGCAGCCGCTCGATCGCGCGGCGCACACGCTCCTGATGGACGTGCGTCAGGCGCCCGCGATCAGCGATCCGAAGTACGAGCAGTGGTACGCGGAGGTCCGCCACCGCATCGTGGACGGCTTCGCGCGCGTCGCCGTCGTCGTGCGCACCGCGTCGGGCAGGCTGCAGGTCGCGCGGCTCGCGCACCAGGATCAGCACGATCGGACGCTGGCCGTCTTCACCAGCCTCGCCGAGGCGCAGGTCTACCTCGACCGCACGTGACCGCCGCGGCGCGCGCTCCCGTACGGTCGCTCCTGCGCTCGAAGCCTCTCCAAAAATCGGCTCGCCCGCTCCGCGCCCTTCCGTCCGCGCGCGCGGGCGCGCGCTCCCGTACGGTCGCTCGGGGGCGAGCACTCCAGCTTCACTCGAACGCGGCGAGGCCCGTGATGTCCTGGCCGATGATCAGCGTGTGGATGTCGTGGGTGCCTTCGTACGTGTAGACCGTCTCGAGGTTCATCATGTGACGGCCCGGCGGGTACGCGTACATGATGCCGTTCGCGCCGAGGATGTCGCGGGCGGCGCGCGCGATGTCGAGGGCCATCGCGACGTTGTTGCGCTTGGCGAGCGAGATCTGCGGCGGGCGCACCTTGCCCGCCTCCTTGAGGCGACCGAGCTGCAGCGTGAGGCACTGCGCCTTCGTGATCTCGGTGACCATCACGGCGAGCTTCTGCTGCACCAGCTGATAGCCCGCGAGCGGCCGGCTGAACTGCTTGCGGTCCTTCGCGTAATTGAGCGCGGTGTCGTAGCAGCTCATCGCCGCGCCGATCGCGCCCCAGCAGATGCCGAAGCGCGCCGCCGACAGGCACGACAGCGGGCCCTTCATGCCCGTCACGCCGGGCAGGATCGCGTCCTCGCCGATCACGCAGTCCTCGAAGAACAGCTCGCTCGTCACGCTCGCGCGCAGCGACCACTTGTCGTCGATCTTGCGCGTCGAGAAGCCCTCGGTCGGCCGCGGCACGAGAAAGCCGCGCACCACGCCGTCGAGCTTCGCCCACACCACGGCGACGCTCGAGATGTCGCCGTTGGTGATCCAGCGCTTGACGCCGTTGAGCTTGTAGCCGCCCGCGACCTTCTCGGCCTTGGTGATCATGCCGGTCGGGTTGCTGCCGAAGTCGGGCTCGGTGAGGCCGAAGCAGCCGATCAGCTCGCCCTTCGCCATGCCGGGCAGCCACCGCTGCTTCTGCTCCTCGGAGCCGAACGCGTGGATCGGATACATCGCGAGCGAGCCCTGCACCGAGCAGAACGAGCGCACGCCGGAGTCGCCGCGCTCGAGCTCCTGCATCGCGAGCCCGTACGCGACGTCGCCCATCCCCGCGCAGCCGTAGCCCTCGAGGTTCGCGCCGAGCAGCCCGAGCTCGGCGAACGCGGGCACCAGCTCGGCCGGGAACGTGCCGGCCTCGTAGTGCTTGCCGATGATCGGCTCGACGCGCTCGTCGACGAAGCGCCGCACGTTGTCGCGGACGAGCCGCTCCTCCTCGGTGAGCAGGTCGTCGATGCCGTAGTAGTCGAGCCCGGAAAATCCCATCGCGTCAGCCTCCGCGTGCGCCGAGCGGGAGGGATACCGCGACAGCGCGCGCAGGGTCCAGCCTGTCCGCTCACGGCGCGTGCTGCCTCGATGCCGCAGCGCGTCCAGCGTCTGGACGGAGTGGGCGCTCGAGGCGCGTCGGGCGGGCGCGCTGATCGTGCGCGGGCGCGGCGTCGAGCACGCATTCGGGCGGGTCGGGACGCGTCGCGGGGTGCGCACGCGACGTGCAGAGCGGTCGCGTCATGACACGAACGTCGACCTCGGAATGGCGCGTCCTCTCGGTGGTGCTCGCGTGCGCGCTCGCGCTCGGCGGATGCGTCGGCGCGATGGCGGAAGACCTCGATCCCGCCACGTCGCTCGGCGACGAAGAGTGGTCCGACGAGGGCCCGCCCGAGGGCGAAGAGGCCGAGGACGCGCCGGCCGAAGAGGTCGACCCCGACCTCGGCACGCTCAGCTCCGCGCTCACCACCACGGGGAGCTTCCAGCTGCCGTTCCCGTGCGGCCAGGTGTGGGCGGGACAGACGCGCACCAACCACAGCCCGGTGAGCTCGATCGACTTCAACCGCGCCAACGACATCGGCGACAGCGTCGTGGCGGCGGCCGCGGGCACGGTCACGCGCGTCGGGAACGAGGGCAGCCGCAGCTACGGCCGCTGGATCGAGATCGACCACGGCAACGGCTACCGCACCCGCTACGCGCACCTCCACTCGCAGGTCGTCGGCACCGGCCAGCGCGTGGCCCGTGGCCAGCGCATCGGCACCGTCGGCGACACCGGCGGCTCGTCGGGCCCGCACCTCCACTACGAGCTGCGCCGCAACGGCGTCGCGATCCGCCCGGTCTTCGACGGCAGGACCGCGGTCTTCTTCGGCACGCGCAACTACACCAGCCAGAACGGCTGCGGTGGCGGCGGCGGCGGCGGCAGCACGACGGGCGTCGTCGGTCGCGTGAACACGAGCGGCGCGCCGCTGACCGTGCGCTCGGGCGCCGGCACCGGCTATCGCGCGGTGGGCTCGGTCGCGGACGGAGCGCAGGTCCGCATCCGCTGCCAGAAGCGCGGCACGTCGGTCACCGGCACCTACGGCACCTCGACGCTGTGGGACTACATCGGCACCGGCTACGTCGCCGACGCGTACATCTCGACCGGCTCCGACGGCCAGGTCGCCCCGACCTGTCGCTGACGCTGCGATCGATCGGCTCGCCCGCTCCGGTCCTTCCCGTCCGCGCGCCAAGCGCGCTTCCGTCCAGGCCCTCCGGGGCGAGCACTCCTGTCGACGGTGACCTCACCGGTCGCGAGCACGTCGTCCCGGAAGCGCACCTCGATCGGGTGCACGCCGGGCGCGACGCTCGAGATGCGCAGCCGCACCGAGTGCGGGCACGTGCAGCGCGCGACCGGCGGCTCGGGCTCGCGGGCGGTGAGCACGATCGTTCCGTCGTCGCGCATGCGCGCATCGAAGCGCGGGGAGGGCGCGCAGTAGAACGGAAAGTGCGAGAGCGAGATCGTCACCACGCCGCGCGTGCTCGCCGATGCGCGGAGGGTGGCGGGCGCGCGCGGCGGGCCGTGCGTGGCCTCGCCGCATCGTCCGCCGAGCATGCGGAGTGGAAGCTCGCGCGCCTGCGCGGCGACGGAGGTGGCGCAGAGCGCGAGCACGGCGAGAGCGATCGTCAGTCGTCGCATCGGATGCATCAGTCTACGAGCACGCCGCGGAGAAAGTCCTCCAGGCGCGTGATCACCGCGGGCGGGATGGAGTGCCCCCCATCGAACGGCACGAACGTCACGCTCGCGCCGGCGGCCTCGGCGTGGCGCACGATCTCCTCGGCGCCCGAGAACGGCAGCAGCGAGTCCTGCCGTCCGTGCGAGACGAACACCGGCACGCCGCGCAGCCGCTCCCAGTCGCCCACGATGTGCGACGGCGCCGCGCCCGACAGCAGCACCAGCGCGGCGGGGCGCGTCTCGCCGCGGAGCGCGCGCTCGAGGCTCATCATCGCGCCCTGCGAGAACCCGGCGAGCGC
>JALYRN010000680.1 GCA_030855295.1 Myxococcota bacterium
GCCGCCGGCGGCGGCGCCGATGTCGCAGCGCGTCCTCGTGGTCGACGACAACCGCGACGCTGCCGAGCTGCTGGCCGAGGCACTCGGCGCCGCGGGGCACCAGGTCGAGCTCGCGTTCGACGGGCCGACGGCGATCGAGGTCGCGATCCGGCTCCGGCCGCACGTCGCGTTCCTCGACATCGGCCTGCCGGTGATGGACGGCTACGAGCTCGCTCGGCAGCTGAGTCGGCTCGAGGCGACGCAGGGCACGAGGCTGGTCGCGGTGACCGGCTACGGGCTCGACCGCGACCGCGCCATGGCCTCGGATGCCGGCTTCGATCATCACTTGGTCAAGCCGATCACGCTCGACGACGCGCTCGCCCTCGCGCTGCCGGGCGCGCCATCGCGTGAGGGCGCACCGGTGAGCGACGAGCTCTCGCCGGCGCCGACCGCGCGCTGATGCTCGGAGGCTGGTGCTCCGCCCGCGAGCGCCCACCTCGCGCTTCGCGCCGGCGGTACGGCCCCCGCCTACGCGCCCCGCGCTCTGAGCGGCGAACAGTCGCGTCGGATCCGACGTCTCAGCGGCACCCGGGCGCGCGCTCTCGGTGCGCGCCCATCGACGTCGCACTGCCGCTCGAGAGCACGTGCGCCCACCCACTGCCACGTGCCGTGCTCGACATGCCAGAACCGGCGCAGATCGCTGGCGGTGAAGCCCGCGTACGTGGCGTCGCGGCTCCCCCGATCGTGTAGAGACGCACTGCGACGATCAGGACCGGACGCCGGGCGCGAGCGGATCTCTCCGGTCCTCTCGCCACCGCATTCGCTTACGCTCCCCGCGCGATGTTCTTCTTCCTGCCGTGGGGCCACGACCAGCCCGTCTACGACCGCCCATGGCTGACCTACACGTTGGTCAGTGCATGCACCGCAGTCTTTCTGGTGAGCGCGTACTTCCAGGTGCTCGCCGAGCGCGATCTCGACGCTGCGGCGATTCGCGTGGAGGCGCGGCTCGAGACCGCGCCGTGGGCGACGGTCGCGTTCACCGTGCGCGGGATGCCCGAGCCCGCCGCGTCGATCGTGGCGGATCTCACCGACACGGCGCGACCTGGCGATCCCGAGCTCGAAGCGGCGGTGCTGGACGTGATCGCCGCGATGAACCGCATGCCGAGCTTCCGCTTCGGATGGAAGCCCGCGCTGCCGAGCCTGCGCGGCGCGCTCGGTCACGCCTTCATGCACGCCGACATCGTGCACTTGCTCGGCAACATGCTCCTCCTGTTCCTGGCGGGCAGCGTGCTCGAGTGCTTCTGGCGGCGCTGGGCGTACGCGCTGCTCTACGTGACCGCCGGCGCGTGCGGGCTGGCGGCGCATCACTTCTCGGACCCCTCGAGCGGAATCCCGGTGATCGGCGCGTCGGGCGCGATCGCGGGCCTGCTCGGCGCGTTCGTGATCGGCTATCCGCGCACACGCATCCGCATCTTCTACTTCTTCCTCTTCCGGTGTTCCGTTGGGGGAACTGGAACGCACCGGCGTTCGTGGTGATCCCGCTCTGGGCCGGCATCGAGCTGCTCCACGGCGTCCTCGGAGCGCAGGACGGGATCGCCTACTGGGCGCACGTCGGCGGCTTCGCGTGCGGCGCGATCGCCGCGCTGATCGCCCATCGCGCAGGGCTCGTCGCCGCCGACGCCGGGTTCGAGATCGCGATGGAGGTGCCGCCGACACGAGCGCAGCACGTCCCCTCCGTTCGGCGCAGTGTGCGGCCGGTGGCGCGCGACGTGGCGCCGATCGAGCTGTCCACCGAGACGCACGACGTCGCGGACGACTGAATCCGGTGCTCGGCCTGCACGCTCGCGGTGCGAGGCGTGCTTCGTCTCAAGGTCGCGGCGGGAGCACGTGGACCTGCCAGCGGTTGCGCACGCACCGCGCGGCGGTGCTGCACGACATGCAGGTGATCGACGGCTCGAGGCGGCACGGAGTGCCGGCGCGGATCTCTCCCGTGGGGCAGCCCTGGTCGTCCACCGGCGGGATGCAGACGAACGCTGCCGGGGAGGGCGTCATCGTCGGCGGGGGATGTGCACCGCCGCAGTACGTCGGTGCGAAGCACACGCATCGCGTCTGGGAGTACCGACACTCGAGCGGTGCCTGTCCCGAGTGATTGCAGAGCACGCTGGCGGCTCGCGCGTCCTCCAGGGTCGCCGGGCACTCGGCGACGGGCGCGAACACGGCGCAGCGGTGCAGGGTAGGGCTCCAGCCGCATCCCGGCCGCACGTTCTCGCAAGGGTCGCCCCGATCGAACACCGGCGCCTGGTTCCACGACGGCTCCGGGACCACTCCCTCGCACTCGTCGACGGCATCGCGGCACGCGCGGTCCCACACGCAGCGCGGACCCTGGGTGGCGCACTCACTCCCGACCAGCGCGTCGCACGGGCGCTCGTCCGGCGGCACGGATGGATCGTCCGACGCTGCGCCCTCCGACGGGATCGCGTCGGGCTCGCTCACGGTGGTGTCGGCGGTGGAGACGGGCTCGCGCGGCACCGTCGGCGTCGAGCCACACGCCGCCAGGACGAGAAGCATCAGCGGCGCGGCCGCGCGTCGAATGTCCCACATCCATGGGCAGCATAGCGGCCTCGGATGCCGCGATGCGCTCTATCCCTCCGAGGTCGGCTTGAAGAAGACGGCGCCGAGCGGAGGGAGGGTGACGAGGATGGAGTGGGGGCGGCCGTGGGCGGGGACGATGGTGGTGTCTACTCCGCCCATGTTGCCTTCGAGCTCGACCTGACCCGGGTTGACGGAACGGCGGCCGGCCGCCTGGCGGCCGCCACTCCCCTGCGAGGTCGGCTCGGCTCGACCTGACCCGGGTTGACGGAACGGCGGCCGGCCGCCTGGCGGCCGCCACTCCCCTGCGACGCGAAATGCCGAAGATCCGCGTGCTCGAGTGCCGGCACGCAGCCTGCTCCCCGCCGTCGGCATGACCCAGCCACGACGCATCCGCGAAGGCGCCACGTTCTTGATCACTCGCCGCGCTCTCCGACGTCATTGCCTCTTCGCGCCCGATCCGCGCATCACGCAGCTCTTCATCTTCGCGCTCGCCTGGTGCGCGCAGATGTTCGGTGTCGAGGTCCACGCCGCGATCTTGATGAGCACGCACGAGCACCTCGTCGTCACCGACGTACGCGGCGTGCTGCCAATGTTCCTGCAGATGTTCCACCGGCTCGTCGCCCTCGCGACGAAGGTCGTACGGAAGTGGGAAGGCGCGGTCTGGGATCACGAGCCACCATCGATCGTCGAGCTCGTGACGCCGGAGGCGATCATCCAGGAGATCGGCTACGCGATCGCGAATCCGGCCGCGGCCGGTCTCGTGGAGCGTGCCGCCGACTGGCCCGGCGCGACGACGCTGGTGGAGCAGCTCGCCGGCGGCGTCCTCGCAGCTGACCGACCGACGTTCTTCTTCGCTGCTTCGAACCCGCAGTGGGGCGCGCGAGCGTCGCTGACGCTGACGCTGCCGCCGATGCTCGATGGGCTCCATACGCCGGAGTCGTTCCGCGCTGCCGTCGCCGACGAGGTCGACAGGATCGAGCGCGAGGCGCGTGTCTCACAGCGTGAGAAGGGGCTCGCCTTCGCGGGGCCGAAGCGCTGTAAGCGCATCTCGCCGTACCGGCGCATGAGGGGCTACGAGGCGCTCCGCGGCCGCAATCCGGTGCTCGCCGCCGGCCGCGGACAGAGCGCGGTGCGAATCGAGGCAATCCGACTCCTGCGTGCCTTCCGAGCTGCGTATCGCGAGGCCCTCGATCGATGGCGCACTGGCTATCGCGACGTGGTGTTCCCCGCAGGGACGTGGCTGATGAGCCGATTGCACGCCGCGGCGGTGTCACGCGACTTCGCGGCTGCTGCGTAGCGTCGTCCCTACGCCCGAGCACGAGCACCGCCGGCGTGCGTCGCGCCAGCCGAACGTCGTACCCCGACGTCGTCGCGCAGCGAAGAAGCGCGCCCGCACCCGCGGCGCGCGCACGGTGCGCGGGGGCGCCGCTGCTCAGCAGGCTCGTAGATCTCAGCGAGCGGACCCCACCGCAGCGACGTGCGCTCACTGGCACGCGGGACCGCCAACGCGCGTCCAAATCGAGCTCAACCCCGGTGGGGCCGGGATCGCGCAGTCGGGCCGGGATCGCGCAGTCGGGCTTGAGCGCTCGCGAGAATTGACCCGGGTCTGCTCGCGAGAAGAGGTCCACCTCGGGGCGTGAGCCGGGATCGGATGCTGGGCGGCGATGCCGCCGCGCCGTCGCCCGTGCTCGTTCTGCCGGAAG
>JALYRN010000681.1 GCA_030855295.1 Myxococcota bacterium
GCTCGCGAGCGCTCGAGCCACCCAGCGCGACGCCGCGTCGCTGCAGATCGCACGACGCGCTGACGATCGCCGGCAGTGGAGCGGGCGAGGGCTCGAGCTCCGGGAGGAGCCGCGACGAGAGCGCAGCCGGCGTCGAGCCGCGCAGCACCTGCGCGACCAGCGGACTGACGCGCAGCAGCGGCGACGCCGCGCGCTGCAGGAACGCGGGCGACACCAGCACGAGCGCGCGCACCCTCTCCGGATGCGCGTGCGCGTACCGGACGGCGATGCCGGCGCCGAGCGAGTGGCCGACGAGCAGCGCCTCGTCGGTGCGGCCGTCGAGCGCGCGATCGAGCCATGCGACGTCGTCGCGCCGGGTCGGTCCCGATCGGCCGTGGCCGGGGAGATCGAGGCGCGCGCTCGGGCGTCCGACGCGATCGTCGACCGGCTTCCACGCGTCACCGTTCCACGGGATGCCGTGGAGATAGACGATCTCAGCGGTCGCGGGATCGCCGACCGAGAACACGCCGTCGCGCAGCGCGCCACGATCCGCCGCGGGCTCGGCGCCGAAGCGGGTCGACACCAGGTGATCGCACCACCGCTCGACGCTCCTCGCGAGCTCGGGCCGCGCGAGGCCCACGGCGCGGGCGTGCGCGTCGGCGGACGCGGTGTCGTAGCGATCCTCGGAGAGGAAGCCGAGCGTCTCGGGCTCGATCCCGGTCAGTGCCTGCGGGAGCGCGCGCACCAGATGGATCGGCAGCACGTGGCGCGGAGCGCCGACGTGCAGGTGCGCCGCGATGCTCCTCACGAGGTCGGGCAGCGCCGGCGTGCTCGGGTCGAGGACCACCAGCTCCTGGCCACGCGTCTCCTCGCGCTCGGGAACGGTGGCGAGGAAGGACGCGAGGTGGTCGACCGGGACGACCGGCACGAAGGTCTTCGCGGTGCCGACCAGCGCTGGCAGGCGTCCGTTCCAGAGCCGCTCGACCGTGTCGCCGAGACCGACGAGCTGCGTCGTCGCGCCGGTGCGCGAGTCGCCGATCACGGTGCTGGGGTGGACCGTCGTCCACGGCAGCCCGTGCGTCCTGACGAAGGCTCGGAACGCCAGCGCCGCCTCGTGCTTGGAGGCCTCGTACGCACCGTGCGTGCGATAGAGGCTCTCCGTCGCCGCATCGGCGAGGGGGAGCCCTCCGTCGCTCGTGTCGAGGAGGCGCGCGACGGCGGGCGGCGGGCGCGTCATGCGATAGCCGCCGAGCTGCACGAACCGACGCAGGGCAGGGCGGGCGTGCGCCCACTCGAGCACGCGCAGCGTGCCGTCGACGTTCGCGCGTCGCGCCTCGACCGCGCTGAGCCCGAACTCGAAGCGCGCCGCGAGATGGTAGACGTCGCGCACGCCCGGCCACTCTCCGTCGAGCCCGAGCCCGGGCATCTCGACGTCGCCCGGGACGACGAGCAGCCGCCCTTCGTCGCCTCCGAGCGCGGCGACGAACGCGCGGAGCTCGGCCTCGCGTCCGCGGGCGTTGCGCACCAGCGCCGCCACTCGGCGTCCTCGCGCCGTCAGCGCGGCGAGGAGCCACCGTCCGAGAAAGCCCGTCGCTCCGGTGACCAGCACATCTGCATCGTTCGTCATGGCGCTCGATCTGCGCCGGCTGACACATGAGCGGAAGACGATGTATGTCATGGCTGATATGAGCAGCGTCGATATCAGGACGATCAACCTCAACCTGCTGCCCGCGCTGGAGGCGCTGCTGGTCGAGGGCAGCGTCGGCGGGGCGGCGCGCCGCGCTCACGTGAGCCAGTCGGCGATGAGCCACTCCCTCGCGAAGCTCCGGGAGCTCTTCGGCGATCCGCTCCTCGTCGCTTCGGGGCGCCGCATGGTGGCCACGCCCCGCGCGCTCGAGCTCGCCGCGCTGCTGCCGCGCGCCCTCGACCAGCTGAGCGACGCGGTCGCGCCCCCGGAACCGTTCGATGCGCGCACCTCGACGCGGGTCTTCCGGATCGCGACCGTCGACTACTTCGAGCTGACGACGTTGCCCGACGTGCTCGAGCACCTCGGACGGCACGCGCCCGGCGTGCGCCTCGAGATCGAGCGCTTCTCGGGCGCGCACGTCGCGGCGCTGCTCGCGGGTGACGTCGATCTCGCGCTGATCGGAGCGACGCTGCCGATCCCGCCCGCCGGCCTGCGTCGCGCGGCGCTCTACGACGATCCCTTCGCTGTGATCGCGCGCGCGGATCACCCGGCGATCGGGCGGCGGCTGGATCTCGAGACCTACGTCGCGCTCGGGCACGTGCTGGTCAGCGTCGAGGGCGGACGCGACGGCGTGGTCGATCGCGCGCTGGCGAAGATCGGCAGGCAGCGGACGGTCGCGCTCCGCGTTCCGCACTTCGTCTCGGCGCCGCTGGCGGTGATGCGCAGCGACTCGATCTGCACGATCGCGAGCAGCGTGGCGCGCCGCGCGCGCGAGCTCTTCGGGCTGCGCGTCCACGAGCCGCCGGTCGAGCTCCCGCCGGCCGGCGTCGTTGCGATCTGGTCGCGGCGCCACGACGACGATCCGGCGCGGACCTGGCTCCGCGAGCTCTTCCTGTCGGGGCGCGCGGTCTCGCCGTACGTGCGCTCGCTGATGCGACGCCGTACGTACGCTCGACGACGCTAGGAACGACTTCTCGTGGACTGGCTCAACTACCACCACCTCCTCTACTTCTGGACGGTCGCGCGCGAGGGCGGGCTCTCGCCGGCGGCGCGCAAGCTCCGCGTCACCCACTCGACGGTCGGCGCGCAGGTGCATGCGCTCGAGGAGTCGCTGGGCGAGAAGCTGCTCGTGCGCTCGGGCCGCCGGCTCGTGCCGACCGAGATGGGGCTCGTCGTGCTGCGCTACGCGGACGAGATCTTCGGGCTCGGGCGCGAGCTCGTCGACACGGTCCGCGGCCGCCCGACCGGGCAGCCGATCCGGGTCTCGGTCGGGATCGTCGACGCGCTCCCGAAGCTGGTCGCGCGGCGTCTCCTGCAGCCGGCGCACGAGCTCGCGGTGCCGGTGCGCATGGTCTGTCTCGAGGATCATCTCGATCGCCTGCTCGCCGAGCTGGCGGTGCACACGCTCGACGTGGTGCTGAGCGACTCGCCGCCGACCACCACCGGCCCGGTGCGGGTGTTCGGGCACTCGCTCGGCGAGTCGGAGGTTTCGTTCTTCGCGGAGCCGAAGCTCGCGCGCCGGCTCGCCGATGGGTTCCCGCGCTCGCTGCATGGCGCGCCGGTCATCCTGCCGGCCGAGAGCAGCGCGCTCCGCCGCTCGATCGACGCCTGGCTCGTGCGCCTCCGCGTGCGGCCGAACGTCGTCGCCGAGGTGGAGGACAGCGCGCTCCTCAAGGCGTTCGGGCAAGAAGGGCTCGGCGCCTTCCCGGCGCCGACCGTGGTGCGCGACGAGGTCGTGAAGCAGTACGGCGTGCGCGAGCTCGGCGTCGCGCGCGGTGTGATCGAGCGCTTCTTCGCGATCACGGCGGAGCGGCGCTTCGATCACCCGGCGGTCGCCGCGATCACGGCGCACGCGCGCGCCGACGTGTTCAAGTCGAAGAAGGCGAAGAAGACGAAGCCGCTGCGGGAGTGAGCAGCGCAGCGGGGAAAGCTGCGACGATCGCGCACGCCCCGCGACCGGATGCCCCACTCGCGGTGCGGTCGTCACGACCACGGCGGGACGATCACGATCGGCGCCCCTCTTGCTCCCGTGGATCCCACCAGAGAGCGCGAGGAGTCGACGATGCGCAACGCGTGGAGAATCGGGTGCGTGCTGGCGCTGGCGACGGCCGCGGCCGGCTGCGAGCGAGACGCGGGTGCGGCGATCGTCGATCCGGAGCCGACGCTCGGGACGACGAGCGAGCCGGCGCTCGTCGAGGTTCCGGCGGCGCAGGAGCGCGTGCCGGCAGCGCAGGACGAGAGCGCGACGATCGCGGCGCAGGACGAGCGCGCGGCGATCGCAGCGCAGGACGAGAGCGCGACGTCTGCCATCCCGGCGGACGGCGACGATCCCTCGGCCAAGCCGGAAGGCGCGACCGAGGAGGAGCTCGATCCGCGGATCCCGCGGGCCATGGAATTCGGTCGAGGCCGCGCCTCCTCCGATCCCGACCTCTGGCCGCGCGGCGGCGGCGAGGACCAGGACCGCGGTGCGTTCATCGTGCGCCGCGGAGAGGCGTACTGGACGGGCGGCTCGCAGCAGCAGCAGCAGGACGCGGAAGGCGCCGCGGAGCCGACCGAGGCCGAGGCCCGCATCGCGGCAGCGGAGGCGCGCGCGGCCGAGGCGGAGG
>JALYRN010000082.1 GCA_030855295.1 Myxococcota bacterium
CCGTCGCCCTGCGCTTCTCGGGCGCCGGCGAGGCGCACCAGCACCGCGAGCTCCGCGCCCGCGTCGCCGGCGGACGCCGCGTCACCCGCGCGACGCTCGAGCAGCGTCACGAGATCGGCGTGCCGCTCGTCGGCTGCGTAGAGACGCTCGAGCTCGTCGAGCGCCGCCGCGTTGACCGGATCCTCCTCGAGGATCTCGTGGAGCTGCTCGATCGCCTCGGCGCGCTTGCCGAAGCGCGTCTCGGAGAGCCGCGCGAGGCGCACGCGGGCAGCGATGCGATCGGCGGACGACTCGGCGATGTCGAGCCGTCGCTGGATCAGCTCCTCGAGATCGGACCAGCGCTCGCCCTGCTCGTAGAGATCCTCGAGCTGAGAGATGGCATCGAGGTCGGTCGGCACCTCGTCGATGACGGCGCGCCACGCCTCGATCGCACGAACCGGATCGGCGACCGGCCCGCCGAGCGCATGCGCGAGCTGCCGGCGCAGCTCGACGCGTCGATCGGGATCGGCCTCGACGTCGACGCGACGCTCGAGCAGCTCGACGACCGCGCTCCAGGCGCCCTCGACCATGCGGAGCCGGATGAGCTCGTCGATCGCGCCGGCATCGCTGCCGTCGACGTCGACGATCGACTGGTAGAGCAGCGCGGCCTGCGTCGCGTCGCCGAGCGCGCTCTCTGCGAGCCGCGCGGCGTCGCGCAGACGATCCTTCTTCGCGAGCTCGTCGTACTCGACCTGGGCCCATGCACGCAGCGCGGCGACGAGGTCCTTCTCTCGCCCCGGCTCGCGCAACAGCTCCGTGAGCTGCGCATGCGCTTCCTGCGACTCGCGATCCGCGGCGACGGCGCGGACGAGCGCCGCCTCGGCAGACTCGAGATCGCTCAAGCGATCGCGGTACCAGCTCGCAGCGCGCAGCTCGAGATCGCGGCGCGTCGACGCGTCGAGCTCGGGCGACTCGCCGATGCGCTCGATCAGGCCGCGCAGTCCCTCCCAGCCGTCGACGATCGCGGCGAGCCGCTCGATCTCGGCCAGGAGCGACTCGTCCCGGCGATCGATCTCGAACGCGCGGATCGAGGTGGACAGCGCCGCGGCGGGATCGCCGAGCTCGCTCTCCTGGAGCCGCGCGAGGTCCTGGAGCAGCGAGACGCGCTCGCCCTCGTCCTGCGCGAGCCGCACGCGAACGTCGTACAGCGCCGCGATCTTCGGCGTCGCGCCGGTCTGACGATACGCGGCGTCGAGCACGTCGACCGCCTGCGGCGCGAGATCCTCGTTCGCGAGCAGCCCCTCGATCGCGCCGAGCGCGCGCGGCTCGTCGGGCTGCATCTCGACGATCTCCTGGAACGACGCGAACGCCGAGCGGGGATCGTCCTCGCGCTCCCAGCGCAGCGTGCCGAGGCGCACCAACAGATCGACGCGCGCCGCCGGCTCGGTCGTCTGCTGCACCCGGCGCTCGAGGACCTCGGCGAGATCCTTCCAGGCCTGCGCCTTGACGTAGAGCCGGTCGAGCGAGCCGAGGATCGCCTCGTCGTCGCCCACCTGCTCGGTCGCGCGACGGTACGCTTCGATCGCGCGCGCGTCGTCGCCGAGCTGGCTCTCTGCGATGCTCGCGAGCCGCCCGTAGAGGTTCCGTGCGACATCGGGATCGAGCGCCGACGAGGCGCGCGCCGCGAAGACGTCGGCGGCGCGATCCCAGGCGCCGAGCTCCGCGGCGAGCCGCTCGAGATCGTCGGCGGTGCGCAGGTCGGACGGGTCCTCGGCCAGCGCGCGACGGAACGACTCGAAGGCCGCCGTGGTGTCGCGTCGCCCCTGCTCGTGCACCTCGGCGAGCGCGCGCAGCTGGTCGCGCTTGTCGACCGGATCGGAGCTCGCCTCTGCCGAGAGCTCGAGCACCTGCGCGAGATCGTCCCAGCGGCCCTGCTCGCGCAGGAGCGGGAGCAGGATCTCGATCGCCGCGGCGCGGTGATCCTCGAGCCGCGCGATGCGCAGCAGCGACGCGGTGGTGGCGTCGTGGCGCGGGTCGACGTCGAGCACCTGCCGGTGCGTCTCGATCGCCTCGGGCACGTCGTCGAGCTCGCGCTCGAGCACCTCGGCGGCGCGGTGCAGCAGCGCAACGCGCTGCGTCGCCTCTTCCGCCATGCCGGCCTGGAGGCGCAGATTCTCGAGTAGATCCGGCCACATGGCCTGCCGCTCGTAGAGCCGCGCCAGCGAGCTGACGGCCGTCGGCTCGCCCGGCTGGTCCTCGAGCACGCGCACCAGCGCCTCGATCGCCGTCTCCGGCTCGCGCAGGTACTCCTCGGCGAGCTTGCCGAGCCGCAAGCCGACCTCGGCGCGCAGCTCCGGCTCCTGCTCGAGCTCGGCGCGGCGCTTGAGCACGTCGGCGAGGGCCGCGTGATCGTTCGACTCGGTGTACAGACGATCGAGCGACTCGAGCGCGACGGCGTCGTTCGGATCCTCGCCGACCGCCTGCTTGTAGATCTCGATCGCGCCGTGGCGATCGCCGAGGAGATCCTCGAGGACCGAGCCCGCGCGCCGCAGCAGCTCGCCGCGCTCGACCGGATCGTACGAGCGCTCGACCTTCCGCTTGAGCACGCCCTCGAGGCCGCGCCAGTCGCCGACCATCGTGTGCAGCCCCTCGAGGGCGTCGAGCGGGCTCGCGTCCTCGGTGTCGTGCAGGGCCAGGCGCTCGTACGTCTCGATCGCGGCGCGCGGATCCCCGCGCTTCTCGTCGTGGATGCGCGCCATCGTCCCGAGGAGCGACGTCGTCACCACCGGATCATCGCTGGCGGCGATCGCCTGCTCGTACGCCTGGACGAGATCGCCCCACGCCTCGAGCGTCGCGGCGAGGCGGTCCACCTCGCCACGCACCTCTTCGTTGCCGGGATCGAGCGCGAGCGCCCTTCCCGCCGCGTGGAACGCCAGCCGCTGATCGCTGCCGCGCTCCTCGTGCAGCCGCGCGATGTCGGAGAGCAGGCGCACCTTGTCGAGCGCGTCGTCCGAGAGCGCGATCTGCGCCTCGTGCAC
This sequence comes from Myxococcota bacterium, assembly GCA_030855295.1. Lineage (GTDB taxonomy): Bacteria > Myxococcota_A > Polyangia > Polyangiales > Sandaracinaceae > Sandaracinus. The sequence continues at coordinate 3,018 of JALYRN010000082.1, forward strand.
CGCGATGCGCTTCCGCCACTGATCGGTCGCCTGATAGATCGGCTCGAGGATCTGGATGATGCGCAGCTGGTGATCGGCGTCGGTGACGAGGCGCTCGAGCTCGGCGACCGCCGCGGTGTGATGCGGGTCCTCGCGCGTGACGTCCTCGAAGAGGTCGATCGCCGCCGTCTTGTCGTCGAGCTTCTCCGCGAGGAGCGCGCCCAGGCGATGCTTGAGCTCCGCCGCCGCCTTCGGGCTCTCGGCGAGATCGATGCGCTGCCGGAGGTGGTCGGCGAGATCGGACCAGCGCTCGCGGGCCGTCAGGAGCTCGTCGACCGCGCGCGCCGCCGTGGCGTCCCGCGGATCGATCAGGAGGACCTCGTGGTAGGCGTCGATCGCGCGGTCCGGCTCGTTCTTGCGGTCGCGGAGCAGCGCCGCGGTCTTGCCGAGCAGCACGATGCGCTCCTCGTCGTTCGGCGCGACCTGCGCCTGCTCGTCGTAGAGCTCGAGCAGCGAGTCCCACTGCGTCGTGCGCACCCAGAGCGCATCGAGCGCCGAGAAGGTCACGCGATCGTCGGGCGCGAAGCGAAGCGCCGCACGGTAGAGCGTCGCCGCCTTCGGGGCGTCGCCGACCTTCTGGTCGTAGAGCTGCGCCGCCATCGTCGCGAGCCTCTTCGTCGCCTCGTCCTCGACGCCGCTCTCCTCGATCGCCGCGCGGTAGGTGTCGGCGAGCCGATCCCAGCGCTCGAGCACCTTGCCGAGCCGGGCGAGCGTGTCCCACGTGCTCTCGTCGCGCGGATCCTCGCGGAACAGCCGCGCGTAGACCGCCATGCCGCCCTCGAGATCTTCGAGGTAGTCCTCGTGCACCTGGCCGAGACGCTGGAGCAGCGCCTTGCGAGCCTCGAGCTCGGTCTCGCCGGAGAGGCGCGCCTCGAGCGCCTCGACGACGCGCGGCCACGACAGACGCGTCAGGTAGATCGGCTCGAGGATCGCGGCCGCGGCGGCCCGATGCTCCTCGTCGCCACCGCGCATGATCTCCTGCAGGAGCTCGATCGTCGGCTCGTGCGGAGCGCCGAGCGAGAGCGCCTGACGGAACTGATCGATCGCGCTGCCGACGTCCTCGAGCTTGGTGCGGTGCAGCCGGCCGAGCCGGAAGCGGGTCTCGACCGCGACGCCGACGCGCTGCTCGAGCATGCGCTCGTAGAGCGCCGCCAGATCCGACCAGCGCTCCGCGGTGCCGTAGAGCCGCTCGAGCGACGTGCACGCCGCGACGTGGGTCGGATCTTCCGACAGCACCTGCTCGAGCGCGTCGATCGCGCCGGGCGCGTCGCCGAGCTTGGTCTCGCTGATCTCCGCCTGACGCGCGAGGATCGCGACGCGGTCACGACCGGTCGCGAGATCTGCCTTGCGGCGCAGCACCTCGAGCAGCGCGGCGTGATCCCCCGCCTCCGCCGTCATCTCCTCGAGCGCATCGAGCGCGCCGGGATGATCGGGCTGGTGATCGAGGACGCGCTGGTAGTAGCTGCGCGCGAGATCCGCGTCTCCGAGCCGCCGCCGCGCGGTCTCGGCGATCGAGAGATAGCTCGCGGTCTGGAGCTCACCGTCGCCGATGTCGGCCGCGACGTCCCGCAGCAGCGCCACGTAGTCGGGCCAGCGATCGCTCGCGGCCGCCAGCCGCTTCATCTCGTCCGCGAGGTGCCCGACGTCGGGCTCGCTCAGGCCTGCGCGCAGGGCGCGGGCCGCGAAGTCGAACGCGCGGCTCGGCTCCGAGAGCCCGACGTCGGCGACCTCGGCGGCGCGGCGCAGGGCGCCCAGGCGCTCGAACGGATCCTCGGTCTCGGCGAGCACCTCGAGGCACTCGAGCAGCGCGGGATACGCGCCCTGCGACTCGAAGCGCGGCCGCAGCACGCGCGCGGCGGCGAGGCGCATCGAGCTGCCGGCATCGTCGTGACCTTCCGCGATCACGGCGCGCAGCGCGTCGACGGATCCCTCGTGCGACGGCAGCGCCTCGAGCACCTCGGCGTAGGTCTCGATCGCGCGCTCGATCTCTCCGGTGCGCGTGCGCATCAGCTCGGCGGCGTGGAACCGGAGCTGGGCCTTCTCGGCGGCGCCCGGCACGAGGTCGTGCACCATCTGCACGACCTCGAGGAGATCGCTCCAGCGCTCGGCCTGCTGGTAGAGGCGCGTCAGCGCGCCGAGCGCGGCGTGATCCGCCCCGAAGCGCCCGATCACCTCGTTGTAGGCGACGATCGCGTTCTCACGATCGTTCAGCTTCTCGTCCCAGATCGCGCCGATCCGCAGCGCGATCTCCTTGCGCGACGCGTCGTCCGTGGCGATCGCGTCGCGGCTCTGGAGCACGCCGATCAGCGGCTGCCAGCGGCCGAGCTGCTGGTACAGACGCTCGAGCGCGGCGAGCGCGCCCTGGTCGTCCTGATCGAACTCGAGCCGCTCGTTGTGGACCGCGATCGCGCCCTCCGCGTCGGAGAGCGCGGTCTCGAGGAGCTCGGCGAGGCGGACCAGCAGCTCGCGCCGGACGTCGGCGTCGTTCTCGAGCTTGACCTGCCGGCGCAGATCCTCTGCGAGCTTCGCGTGCTCACCGCGGCCGAGGTGGATGCGCTCGAGCGCCCGCGAGGCCCGCAGCACCATCTCCGGATCGTCGGATGCGACCTCGACGAGGCGCGCGTACGCGGTCTCGGCGCGATCGATGTCGCCGAGCTTGTCGTCCCAGAGCGTCGCGACCTCGAGGAGGAGCTCGGCCTGCAGCGACGCCGAGGCGTCGGAGCCGTCGATCGCACGCTCGAGCACGGCCGCACGCTCGCCGTCGGCGCCCTCCATCGTCGCCACGCGCGCGAGCTCTTCTCGCGCCTGGACGTCCGAGGGATCGCACTCGACGGCGCGCGACCACGCGCGCAGCGCGGCACGGTTGTCGGCGAGCTTGTTCTCGTGGAGCTCGGCGATGCGCGTCAGCAGCGACAGGCGCGAGCCCGGATCGCCGAGCGGCTCCAGCTGCACCTCGAGGATGCGCGCGAGGTCGGCGTACGCGCGCCGCTGCTCGTGCACGGGCTCGAGGATCGACGCGACGCGGTGGCGCTGCGCGGCGTCTCCGAGCAGGCGCTCGAGCGCGTTGCGCGCGCCCTCGTGATCCGAGTCGAGGCGGATCACGGCCTCGTAGCGATCGACTGCGATCGCGCGCTCGTCGAGCTTCGACTCGTGGATCTCGCCGAGCCTGAACGTCAGGCTGATCGCGGCGTCTCCGCTGACGTCGCTGATCTCCTGCTCGAGCAGCGCCGACAGATCGCGCCACCGCTGGGTGCGCTCGTAGAGGCGCTCGAGCGCGCGCCGGCTCGAGAGGTGCGTCGGCTCGAGCTCGAGCACGTCGCGGTACGCGTTGATCGCGAGCGCGGCGTCGTCGATCAGCTCCTCGAACAGGAAGCAGACCTGCAGCAGCAGGTCCAGCTTCTGCTCGGCGTCGACGGTCTGCGCGATGCGGTTGCGATAGAGGACCTGCAGGTCGTCCCAGCGCTCGCCGTTCGTGTAGAGCTCCTTCAGCGAGAGGAAGCTCGGATCGTTCAGCGGATCGCCCGCGAGCACGCGACGATGGAAGGGCTCGGCGTCGGCGGGTCGCCCGAGGACGACGTCGTAGATCTGCGCGACCTTCTCGGAGAGGCGCGTGATGTCCTCGGCCGGCACCTCGCCCGCCTCGATCGCGGTCGCGATCGCCTGCGCGAGCGCCTCGTGCTTGCTCGATCGCTCGGCGGCCGCGAAGAGCCGCTCCCAGAGCGACTGATCCGAGGGATCGTCGAGGAACGCGCTCTCGAGCACGCGGTATGCGGCGTCGGGATCGCCGGTGCGGTTCGAGCTCAGCTCGGCGAACCGGAGCCTCAGCGCGCGCTTCTGATCGGGATCGGTCGCCGAGCCGAGCCGTCGCTTCACGAGGTCGCGCAGCTTCTCCCACTCGCCCGCGGCGTCGTATGCGCCCTCGAGCAGGCGCGACGCATCGGACGCGTGCTCCGGCTCGGTCGCCGCGATCTTCTCGAGCGCGGCGATCGCCCGCGCGTCGGCCTTGCGCGACGCGAGCACGGTCGTCAGCGCGTCGATCGCGCCCACCGGATCGGGCGTGCGGTCGACGAGGATCTCGGCGATCCGCGTCAGCAGCTCGATCTTCTCGTCCTCGTTGGTCGTCAGATCGCGGCGGTTGCGCGCGACCTCGACGACCTCGCTCCAGCGGCCGGCGCGCTCGGCCAGCCGATCGAGCGCCGCGAGCGCCTCGCGATCGGCAGGATCGATCGCGAGCGCGGCGCGCCAGTGCGCCGCCGCCGACTCCTCGTCGCCGATCTCGTTCGTCTCGAGCTTCGCGAGCTCGTGGAGCAGCATCCAGCGATCGGCGTCGTCGCGCTCGCTCGCGATCCGCGCGATCAGGAGCGCACGCAGCTCGGGCCAGCGCTCGCCCGTCCGGTAGATGCGATCGAGCGACTTCGTCGCCTCGATGTCGTGCGGATCGGCGGCGACGATCTCTCGGAGCTGCGTGATCGCGCGCTCGGTGTCGCCCAGCCGCTCGCCGGCGATGCGCGCGATCGCGCGGCGCAGCCAGAGCCGCTCGTTGTCATCGGCACGCTCGACGCGCGCCGAGAGCGCGTTCGCGAGCCGATCCCACGCGCCGGCCTTCTCGGCCGTCGCCCAGAGCTGCTCGCGCACGACGATCCCCTCGGGCGCGAGCTGCCAGGCCTCGAGCTGATGCCGGAACGCGCTCTGCGCATCGTTCAGGTGGTCGCCCGCGATCTCACGGAGGCGGTGGAGCAGCTCGACGCGCTCGTCGATCGCGTTCGCCGGCAGCGCGCCGAGCACGATCTCGTAGAGCCCCGGCAGGCGGCTCCACTTCTCGTCCTTCTCGTACAGCGCGATCAGCTTCCGCGCGGCGCGCTCGTTCCGCGGATCGGCCGCGAGCACGCGCTCGTAGCTCCGGAACGCGCGATGCGGCTCGCCGATCTTGGTCTCGTAGACCTCGGCGGCGCGGAGCGAGAGCTCGATCTTCTGCGCCGGGTCGCCCGCGCGATCGGCAGCGTTGCCGAGCACCTCGGCGAGCCCGTCCCAGTCGTTCTGCTCGGCGTAGAGCGCCTCGAGGCCCTCCCAGTCGCTCGCGGCGACGAAGGACTCCCGCAGCGTGCGGAGCGCGCGACCGTTCTTGGGATCCAGCGCCAGCACGCGCTTCCACGCGCGCGCCGCCTTCTGCGGCTCCTTCACCTGCTCGCCGTAGAGCACGCCGAGCTTCGTCAGCAGCTTGATCCGCTCGCGCTCCTCGCGCTCCGCCTCGACGCGCCGCTCGAGCACGTCGCCCAGCGTGACCCAGTCCTTCTCGCGCTCCGCGAGCTTCTCGAGCGAGTCGAGCGCCTCGGTGTGCGCGGCGTCGTGCGCGAGCACTTCCTTCCAGAGCGTGATCGCATCGGCGTGACGATGGAGCCGCTCGCCCGCGACCCGCGCGAGCTCGATGCGCATCGCGTGGCGCGCGTCGGGATCGCTCGCGAGCTCGGCTTCGGCGCGCTGCACGTCGAAGAGCTGCTTCCACGAGCGCTTCTTCGTGTAGATGTCCTTGAGCTGCGAGAGCGCCTCGCGGTTGCTCGGATCGCGCTCGACCACCAGCTCGAGCGGGCGCGTCGCCTGGTTGTAGTTCGCGAACCGCTCGATCCAGAGGCGCGCCACGCGCATGAACAGCGCGACCTGCGCGGCGCCGTCCTTCTCGGCCTCGGCCTTGCGCGTGAGCACCTGGATGAGGTCGTTCCAGCGACCCATCTGCTCGTACGTCGTCGCGAGCGCGTCGAGCGCCTCGGCGTCCTCGGGCACCAGCTGGACGATCGCGTTCCAGCTGTTGATCACCATCACGTCGAGGTGGAGATGATCGCGATAGATCACGACCATCTCGCGCAGGAGCGCGACGCGCTCGTCGATCGCATCGGCGGGCAGCGCGTCGATCTCGCCCTTGAGGACCTCGACGAGCGCGTTCCACTTCTGGGTCTGCTGGTAGAGCTCGCGAAGGGCGCGCAGCGCCTCGGGGTTCTTCGGATCCTGGCGCTGGACCGCCTTCCATGCGTCGATCGATCGATCCGACGCGCCGCTCGCCTGCGCGGCGCGCGCGAGCTCGACCGCGAGCTCGACCTTGAGCCGCGAGTCGCTGGTCACGCGCTGCGCGTCGCCGAGGACGGTGAGCAGCTTTCCGTGATCGCCGATCGCCGGCAGGTAGTCGCGATAGAACGCGAGCATGCCGGGGTGCGCGGGGTCGACCTTGCGAAGACGCGCGAAGTACGGCTCGGCATCGGCGGGCGCCTCACGGAAGCGCCAGTGCACCATGCCGATCTGCAGCAGGATGCCCTGCTCGCTCTCGAGCTTCTGACGGGCGCGCAGCGCGTCGTCGTAGAGCGCGACGAGGTGATCCCACTGCTCGCGGCTCGTGAAGAACTCGACGAGGAAGCGCATCGCCTCGGGGTGCCCGGGCGCGAAGTCGAGCACGCGCTCGTAGCAGGCGGCGGCGCGCTCGGCGCTCGAGAGCGTGCGCGCGAGCACCCGCGCGGCCCGCATGTAGAAGCCGACTCGGTCGTCCCGGCTGCGCGTCTTCTCGGCGGCGTCGAGCAGCACCTGCGCGAGCTCGTCCCACTTCTCGCGCGAGCGGAGGACCTGCTCGTAGAGGCGGTTCGCGCGCGGATCGCCGGCGTCGCCCTCGAGCGCCTGCGCGAAGAGGCGATCGACGTCCTTGTCGCGGCCGCGCTTCTTGTACTTCCAGACGAGCGTCGCCGCGCTGACGAGCAGCGAGGTGCGCAGCGTCGCGTCGCTCGAGCCCTCGGCCTCGTCGACGAAGCGCTTCGCGATCTCCTTCCAGCTCGTCGCCGCGTTCGCGAGCTGCTCGAGCGCCTCCTGGATCTCGTCGTCGCCCGGACGGAGCGCGCGTGCGCGCTCGAACGCCGCCTTCGCTCCCTCGTCGTCGAGGAGCTCCTCGCCGAGCATGCGGCCCAGCTCCTTGCGGAGCTCCGCTTCGCGATCCGGATCGCTCGCGCTCAGCTGCGCCTCGAGATCGAGCAGCCGTGCGGCCGTCCACATCTCGCCGCGGTCCTGATGCGTGCGCCGCGCGGCGCCGACGAGATGCAGGGTCGCCGCGGGCGAGGCCTCGCGGCCACTGCGCTTGGGGTCGCCGCTCTCGATCGCCTCGCGGAGCTCGCGCATCGCGTCGGCGTGATCGGGGTCCTCTTGGAGGAGTCCGAGCAGGTGGGGGACGTCCAGCACGTCGTACTCTCCGAGACGGCAGTGATCCTCGCGCGCGACCTCCGCATCGGAGCCCGAGCACGTTGCCGCAGGGCGCGGCGGGGAACGCGAAAACGCTAAGGTTCCAAGTAGTTGCGCGACGGCAACGCGACCGGGAGCAAGGATGGTAAGTGGGTTCGATTCCGCGTGGCAAGCACGGAAATTCCGCCACCCGCGCGCACCCGAGAACGCGCACGCGCCCCCTCCAGCCGCGGCGCAAGAACGCGCACGCGCCTCCCCGGAGCGCAGCGACCCGACCCACCCGCGGCCTCGCCAACTCCCTTGGAAAACGCCGCGAACGCGGCCGATCAGAACAGCATGAGCGCGCCGGCGGCGCCGAGGGCGGCCCACGTCGTCCATCCGACGACCTGATGCACCGCGGCCACCGTCTGCATCGAGCTGTAGTCGTTCGCGCGGTCGCCGAACCAGTTGTTCGACAGGCCGACGCCGATCACCACCTGGGCGATCATGCCTGCGAGGTGCACCAGCGCGAGGACCGAGTGCGCGCGGATGCGATCCGAGTAGGCGCCGGCGCCCGAGAGCACCGAGTTGGGATCGTTGAGCAGGAGCCCGAGCGACATCGTCAGCGTCGAGGTGTACAGCGCGGTCGTCACCACGGCGGAGACGAGGTGCGGGTACGGGGTGCCGAAGCACTGGTCCTGACCGAACACCGCGCTGCCGGTCGCGCACGGGTTGTCCTCTTGGCCCGCGCCGAAGCCGTACAGGTTCGAGTACTGGATCAGACCGAGCACGGTCGTGATCGTCATCGCCGCCCAGGTCACGATGCCCATCGCGCGGTGGATCTGCCCGAGCTCCTGACGCTCGCGGACCGCCGCGGTGTAGGCCGCGTCGTCGTCGGCCTCGCTGACCTGCAGCAGCTCCGGGAGCGGCAGCGTCGCAGCGACGTCGAGCGAGAGCTGCGAGCTGATCGATGCAGGTGGCACGAACCACGCGCCTTGCTGGAGCGTGGGCGCCTGCAGCTGCATTCCGAGGAGCGGCGTCGCGAGGATCAGAGCGGCGAGTCCCGACATGGCGCGGAGCTTAGCGAATCCGCGGGACGGTTTCACCAGCGTTCCGCCGCGAGAACCCGGCGCAAAGATCGCGTGGAGACGGAGCTTGTTCTAAAAATCGGCTCGCCCGCTCCGGTCGCTTCCGTCCGCGCGCCGGGCGCGCTCCCGTACGCGCCCTCCGGGGCGAGCACTCCTGTCGACTCACCCCCGAAGCGAGCGGACGCCGGCCTTGTGGACCTTGCCGGGGAGCTCGCGGCCGACGACCGCCTTCGCGACCTGGCCCGCGGTCCACAGCTTCTCGAGATCGATCCCGGTGCCGACGCCCATCCCGTCGAGCATGAAGACGAGATCCTCGGTCGCGACGTTGCCCGCGGCGCCCGGCGCGTAGGGGCAGCCGCCCAGACCGCCGACCGACGCATCGAAGGTGCGGATGCCCATCTCGAGCCCGACCAGGACGTTCGCGAGCGCGGTGCCCCGGGTGTCGTGCATGTGCAGCGCGATCTGATCGGACCGGAGCTCGCTCAGGAAGAGCTGGAGGATGTCGCGCGTCTGCCGCGGCGTGCCCGAGCCGATGGTGTCGCCGAGCGAGACCTCGTAGCAGCCCTGCGTCATCAGCTCGCGCGCGATCGCCAGCCCCGCGCGCGGATCGATCTCGCCCTCGTACGGACAGCCCCACAGCGTCGAGACGTAGCCGCGCACGCGCAGCCCCGAGCGCACGGCGGGCGCGATGACGTCGCGGAACCCCGTGAGCGTCGCCTCGACCGTCTTGTTCACGTTCTTGCGGTTGTGCGTCTCGCTCGCGCTGATGAACACCGCGATCTCGCGGATGCCGCTCTCGAGCGCACGCTCGAGGCCGCGCGCGTTCGGGCACAGCGCGCTGAAGGTCACGCCTTCGATCGCGGGCAGGAGGCTGGCGACCTCGCTCGCGTCGGCGAGCTGCGGCACCCACTTGGGCGACACGAAGCTGGTCGCCTCGATGCGCTGCACCCCCGCATGCGCGAGCGCCTCGATCAGGCGGAGCTTGCGCGTGGTCGGCACCGTGACCGCCTCGTTCTGGAGGCCGTCGCGAGGAGAGACCTCGTAGATCGAGACCGAGTCGGGCAGTGCGTCGAAGAGCATGTCGGAAGCGACTCCCATCCGGCCTCTGCGGCGTCAACGCCGCTCGTTGTCCTCACTCACAAGGTCTGAACATCGCCTGCTGGCTCACATCGCGTGCGCGAGCCCGATCGCGTCGTAGGGATCTCTGATCCTCGCGAGCCCGGTCCGGTAGTGCGTGTCGAGGAAGTCGAGCCACGCGGCGACGCCGACGTCGCTGTCGCCGACGTTGCCGTGGGTGGCGGGCTCGGTGCCGCCCATCTCGTCGCCGACGACGTCGAACTGCAGCAAGCCGCCGGTGGCGAGGCCGTCCGCGAAGTTGCCTTCGATCGGCCCGGTCACGACCGCGAACCCGGGCTCGACGCGCAGGACGTCACGCACCATCGGGACGCCGATCGCGCGCGCGATCGCGTAGTTGGCGACGTTCGGCACGATCTCGTCGTCGAGCACGACGCCGACGAGCACGCTCGGCGTGATCGCCTCCGCGCCCGGCAGCCGCTGCGCGAGCAGGTGCGGCCCGTAGCTCGCCGGATCGCCGCGCTCGATCACCGTCTGCAGGATCGGGAAGAAGCGGCGCACGTCGCCGGGGCTCGTGCTGCGCGGGCGCAGCAGCTCGATCAGCGGCGCGAACTGCGAGCCGTCGCTGATGATCGTCGAGACGCGCCCGCCGGGCACGACGAGCACGCCCGCGCCGTACGCGTCCGAGAGCGCCAGCAGCTCGGGCCCCATCAGGCCTCCGAGCGACACGCCGAGGTACGCGATGCGCGCGACGTCGAGCTCGGCCGCGCCGTCGCCGTCGAGATCGGCGTGGGTGATCAACAGACGCGTCAGCTGCAGCTTGTCCCAGGTGCTCTGCCGGAAGTGGTCGCGCAGCTTCGCCGCCTCGAGCGCGCGCTCGCCGAGATCGCCGACGGCGAAGAACGCGAGCAGCGTCATCAGCTCGCTGCGATCGACGCCCATCGTGCTCGGGTGCTCGCCGTGCTGGAGCGCGTCGATGGCGACGGTCGCGTAGCCCATCGGCGCGGCGAATTCCGCGAGGCGGCGCGCCTGATCGCGATCGCCGGTGAGCCCGTGGCCGTAGATCAGCACGGGCCAGGGGGCGCTCGCGTCGCGCGGCAGCCAGAAGCGGATCGGGATGGTGTAGCTCCCGGTCGGCGTCGCCGCCTCTCCGCGCGCACGGCGGAACACGCCGTCCTCGGGATCGCGATAGTCCTGCGCGACGAAGGTCGCGTCGCACCGGACCCAGAGCGGCTCCTCGGTGCACACCGGAGTGGCCAAGTCGTACTCGCGCGCCGCGACGTCGGCCGCGACCGCGATCGAGTCCTCGACCACCGACTGCGTGGGGAACGCGGTGATCGCGATCAGGTCGGCCGCGCTCGCGATCGCGCCGAGCGCGATCAGCGCGTCGATCGCGGCCTGGGTGTCGGCGTCGGGCGCCGCGATCAGCGCCGCCATCGCGGGTGACGGCTCGAGGCAGCCG
>JALYRN010000682.1 GCA_030855295.1 Myxococcota bacterium
TCTCGGCGGCGCGTCGATCCGCCGGCGCCCAGCGCGCGCGCACCGTCATCCGCGCGCCGGTCGACGGCATGATCGCGCTGCTCGCGGTGCAGGACGGAGACACCGTCGCGCCGCAGGTGCCGATCTGCAGCGTCGTGCGCGCCGAGCGCGTGAAGATCGTGCTCCGCGTGACCGAGCAGGACTGGGTGCGCATCCGCGAGGGCATGGAGGTGCGCATCGTCCCGCCCGCCGTCCCGGAGGCTGCGCGCACCGGCGTGGTCGCGCGCGTCTCGCCGGTGATCGATCGCGTGACGCGCACCGCGAGCGTCGAGGTCGTGGTCGAGAACGCCGACGGCGGCCTGCGCCCCGGCATGGTCGCGGAGAGCACGATCGTGCTCGCGCGCCGCGAGGGAGTCACCCAGGTCCCCGGGCGCGCGGTCGTGATGACGCCGGACACCGACACCGATCGCACCGCCGCGGTGTTCGTCGCCGACGGTGAGACCGCGCGCCGGCGCGACGTGCGCATCGGCGTTCGCTACGGCGATCGCATGGAGATCGTCAGCGGCGTCGAGGTCGGCGACCGCGTGATCATCGAGGGCCAGCACCTCCTGCGCGACGGCACCCGCATCCGCGTCGCCGATCGCGCGCCCGTCAGCCGAGCGGGCGACGTCGCGACGCCGCTGGCAGCGCCCGCGGAGGGCGGGTGAGCCTCGGCGCGTTCTCGATCCGTCGGGGCGTGACGACCTCGATGGCGTATCTCTGCCTGACGGGGTTCGGGCTCTACACGCTCTACAACCTGCCGGTGAACCGGCTGCCCGAGGTGGAGCTGCCGGTGATCGCGGTGATCACGACGTACACCGGGGCGAGCCCCGAGGACGTCGAGACGCTGGTCACATCGCCGATCGAGCGCGCCGTCGCGTCGGTCGAGGGCGTCGAGCGCGTGGAGTCGACGTCGCGGCAGGGCACGTCGATCGTCGTGATCTCCTTCACGTGGGGGACCGACATGAGCGACGCGGAGACCGACGTTCGCAAGAACATCGAGCTCTTCGCGGCGGACTTCCTACCGGCGGAGACCTCGCGACCACTGACGTTCGCGCTCGATCCGAGCCTCGCGCCCGTGCTCTTCATGGCGATCGAGGGCCCGATGGACTCGCATCGCCTGCGGCGCATCGCGACCGAGCAGGTGCAGCCGTACTTCGGGCGCCTCTCGGGCGTCGCCGCCGCCGAGGTGATCGGCGGGCTCGATCGCGAGATCCAGGTGCGCGTCGAGCCGACGTGGCTGCAGGCATACGGCATCTCGCCGGGGCAGGTCGTCGACGCGCTGCGCGCCGCGAACCTGGTCGTGCCCGCGGGCGCGCTCGACGACGGAACGCAGTCGCTGAACCTCCAGCCGAGCTCGACGTTCCGCGAGGTCTCGGAGATCGAGGACGTGATCGTCGGCGTGCGCGGCGGGCGCGCGGTCGTTCTCTCGGAGGTCGCCGAGGTCGTCGACACCTTCGAGGAGCAGACGCACGTGATCACCGCCGACGGCGCGCCCGCCGTGATGATCGCGGTGCGCAAGCAGTCCGACGCCAACACGGTGCAGGTCTCGCGGGTGGTGCGCGACTCGCTGCCCGATCTCGAGGCGCGCCTGCCCGAGGGCGTGCGCCTCGTGCCGCTCTTCGACGACGCCGACTCGATCACGCGCGCGATCACGAACCTGACGACCACCGCGCTGCAGGGCTTCTTCCTGACGGCGCTGGTGCTCCTCGCGTTCCTGCGGAGCTGGCGCACCAGCCTGATCACGGTGATCGCGATCCCGCTCTCGATCCTGCTGGCGTTCGTGTCGATGTCGGTGCTCGACGTGACGCTGAACCTCGTCTCGCTGGCGGGGCTGGTGCTCGCGATCGGGATGATCGTCGACAACGGCATCGTCGTGCTCGAGGCGACGTTCCAGAACGTCGAGAAGGGCCTCTCGCCCGGGGCGGCGGCGATCGAGGCGGCGCGCGAGATGTCGATGCCGATCACGGCCTCGACGCTGACGACGGTCGTCGTGTTCCTGCCGATCCTCCTGGTCGAGGGCATCGCGGGCGAGCTCTTCCGCGACATGGTCCTGACGATCTGCACGTCGCTGATCTGCTCGCTGTTCGTCGCGCTGACGCTCGTGCCGCTGATGGCATCCAAGGCGCTCGGCACCGATCACGAGACGCGCTTCGCGCTCTTCCTGAAGCGTGCGACGGCGTGGATCGACGCGCTCGGCCCGCTCTACGAGCGTGGACTCGGGTGGTCGACGCGCCACCCCAAGAAGCTGCTCGGCGTCGTCGGCGTGATCGTCCTCGTCGCGTTCGCGGTCGTGCCCTTCCTCGGCCGCGACTTCATGCCGAAGAGCGACACGTCGGACATCCGCTTCGAGGTGATCGCGTCGCCCGGCATCTCACTCGACGAGATGCGTGAGCGCGTCGACGAGGTCGAGGCCGCGATCTCGGAGACCGTGCCCGAGATGCTCGTCGTGACCGCCGACTACGGTCAGTCCGAGGGCTTCTCCGCGATCTTCGGCGGACAGGTCAACCGCGCGAACCTGCGCGTGCGCCTGGTGCCGCCCCGCGAGCGCGAGCGCGGTCAGCAGGAGATCGAGGCCGCGCTCACCGAGCGCTTCGCCGAGATCCCCGGCCTCGACGTGCGGATCCAGAGCTTCTCGCTCGGCGGCGGCGCAGGCGGCGACATCGAGGTGAAGCTCTTCGGCGAAGACCTCGACGAGGTGCGACGGTTCGGCGAGCTGCTCCGCGACGATCTGACCGAGGTCGAGGGCGTGCGCGACACGCGCTTCACGATGGCGACCGGCCATCCCGAGCTCGAGATCGTGTTCGACCGCGAGCGCATGCGCCTGCTCGGCCTCTCGCCCGGCACCGTCGCTTCCGCGATCGCCGCGTACTATCAGGGCGTGCCCGCGTCGGTGTACCGAGAGGGCGGCGACGAGTTCGCGATCCGCGTGCGCGCGCCGCGTGCCGCGCGCCGCGATCTCGACACGCTGCGCTACCTCCCGATCCCGCTGCCCGCCGGCGGCCAGACCGTCCCGCTCGCGTCGGTCGCGCACATCGGCGATCGGCTGGGCCCGACCGACATCGAGCGCGAGAACCAGCGCCGCCTCGCGAGCGTGATGGTGACGGGCTCGGGGCAGGATCTCGGCGCGCTCACGGAGCGCGTGGAGGCCCGCATCATGGCGGTCGGCGTGCCCGACGGCGTGTCCACGCAGATCGGCGGCACCGCGGAGGATCTGCGCGACGCGTTCTTCAAGCTCGCGCTCGCGCTCGCGGCCGCGCTGTGCCTCGTCTACATGGTGATGGCCTCGCAGTTCGAGTCGCTGCTCGAGCCCTTCGTCATCATGGTGACGGTGCCGCTCGCGGTCGTCGGCGTGGTGATCGCGCTCGCGGTCACCGGGACCTCGCTGCAGGTGACGGCGCTCGTCGGCGTGATCCTGCTCGGCGGCATCGTCGTCAACAACGGCATCGTCCTGATCGACGTGCTGAAGCGGAGGCGCGCCGAGGGCCGCGATCTCGTCGCGGCGACGCTCGAGGCCGGGCGAACGCGCCTGCGGCCGATCCTGATGACGGCGACCACCACGATCCTCGGGATGATCCCGCCCGCGCTCGGCACCGGCGACGGCGCCGAGATCTGGGCGCCGCTCGCGCGCGCGGTCGTCGGCGGGATGATCGCGTCCACGCTGCTGACGCTCTTCGTGGTGCCGGTGCTCTACGTGCTTCTCGCCGGCTGGACCGATCGCCGCAGGGCGCGCCGCGCGGGCAGCGGCACCGCCGAGGCCACGTCGAGCGACACCGTCGTGGAGCGTGCACCGGACGAGCGGGCGCGCGAAGCCGCCGAGTGACGGGCGCGCCGGGGCGCGCTGCCGCATCATCGGGGGCTGATGAGCGCGCCGATCGACGACGTCGCGAACCGCAGCGTGTCGCGGAGGGCGTGGCTCGCGGTGCCGCTCGCCGCGTTCTTCGTGGTCGCCTCGTTCGCGACCTGCTTCTTCGCGTTCCGGCTCGCGCCGCGCCGCGCGGGAGACCTGCTCTGCGCCGCGCTCGAGGTCATGGGCGGCCGCGCCAGCGCGACCCACCGCACGTTCGCCGCGGGCGCGATGTTCCTCGGGCACGTCGCGCTCTTGATCATCGGCGTGGTGCTGGCGTCGGGCGCGGTCCCGCCGTGGATCCACGACGAGCCGGTCCGCCGCGCGGTGGGCGTCGCGCTGGGGCTGCTCCTGCCCGCCGGCATCGCAGCCGCGTGCGCGCCGTTCGCG
>JALYRN010000683.1 GCA_030855295.1 Myxococcota bacterium
GGCGCGGAGCGGGCCGCGGAGCGCGCGCACGACGTGCTCGCGAGGCTGCTCCCGCGCGAAGAGGCACTCGTCCGCGTGCGCGTGGAGGGACCGACCTGGCTCGATGTCGCGCGCTGGGAGGGCGATGCGATCCCGGCGCCGCAGGCGCGCTGGGCGCTGCGCGAGCTCGACGGGCTCGTCGTCGGAGGGGAGACGCTGCGCGTGCACGTGGATCCGCCGCTCCGTGCGGGACGCAGCGCGCCGCCGTGGCGACCGCGGGCGGAGCGGCGCCGCGAGCTCTTCTCGCGCTGGGATCGCGGCGTGCGATACGACGACGAGGGCCTCTTCTCCGCGACTCTCGAGGCGCTCGCCGATCAGATCGCGCGCGGCGCGTCGGGCGTCGTGATCGACGGCACCTGCGGGATCGGCTCGATTGCGATCGCGCTGGCGCGTAGGCCCGAAGTGACGCGGGTGATCGCGGTCGACCTCGACGCCGCGCGCCTCGAGATGGCACGGCACAACGCCGGCCTCTACGAGGTCGCCGGGAAGATCTCGTTCGTGCACGGCGACGTGCGAGACGTGATCGCGCGCGAGCGCCCCGATCGTCTGGTGCTCGATCCGCCGTGGGGCGGGCGCGACTACGATCGTGACCGGATCTCGCTGGGCGACCTCGCGCTCGACGTGCGCCCGCTGATCGGGTCGTTCGAGGGCGCGATCGTGCTGAAGCTGCCGCGCAGCGCGGACGTCGGCGAGCTGACGGGCTGGGATCTCGAGGCCGGCATCGACGCGCGCGGTGTGATCAAGATGCTGATCGCGCGGCGGGCGTGATCGAGCGCGCTTCCCAGACGTAGAACACCGCCCCGCCGAGCAGCGGCACCGCCGCCGCGACCAGGAACATCGTGCGCAGCGAGGTCGCCTCCGCGAGCATCCCGAAGCTCGGCCCGGCGAGCAGGCCGACGTCGAACACCGCGGTGAACAGCGAGAGCGCGGAGCCGCGCTCCTCGTCACGCGATCGCCCCGCCGTCAGCCCCGTCAGGATGGGGAACGCGAAGCCGTGGCCGAGCCCGGCGAGCGCGCCTGC
Organism: Myxococcota bacterium; assembly: GCA_030855295.1. Lineage (GTDB taxonomy): Bacteria > Myxococcota_A > Polyangia > Polyangiales > Sandaracinaceae > Sandaracinus. The sequence continues at coordinate 1,061 of JALYRN010000683.1, forward strand.
GGCCCCGATCGCGAGCGGCGTGCGCGCGAGCGAGAGCGCCGCGAGCGCGACCGAGATCGCGAGCAGCGAGGGCGCGAGCACGCGCTTGGGACCGAGGCGATCAGGCAGCCACCCGAGCGTCAGGCGCAGTGCGATCGCCATCGCGGCATACCACCCGTAGAAGAGGCCCACGCTGCCGACGTGCTCGCTCAGCACGAACGGCTTGAGGAACGCGTACGCGGTGCCGAGCGCCCCCGCGAACGCGATGCCGACCACCCAGATCGGCAGGAGATCGCGCTGCGCCGCGACGGCGAAGAAGCCCCTCCCCCGCAGAGCGTTCGCGCGCACCGCGTCAGGGCCGCGCGGCGCGCCGGTCTCGGGCAGCGCGAGCGCGACCAGCAGGGCCGCGCTGGTGCAGCCGACGCAGACCAGGAAGAGCTCGCGGTAGTCGGCGTGCGCGAGCACGAGGTCGCCGACCACGCCGCCGAGCGCGACCGGCAGCATCCCCGACACGCCGAAGAGCGCGAGTCCCTCGGTGCGGCGCTGCGCCGGCACCAGGTCGGCGGCGGTGGTGAAGAGGGACGCGAAGAGCGCGCCGCCCGCGAGGCCGTGCAGCACCCGCACCCCGAGGAGCAGCGGGCCCGCGTCGCTCACGGCGAGGTACCCCGCGCACGCGACCACGTGCGCGACGCCCGCGACCAGGATCACCGGCCGGCGCCCTCGCCCGCCGTCCATCACCAGCCCCGCGAACGGGCGCACCGCGATCGAGCCGACCGCCATCGCCGCGACGAACACGCCGATGGTCGTCTTCGACTCGCCCCAGCGCTCGAGCAGCCCGGGCAGATGCAGCATCAGCATCACGCCCATCCCGGTCAGCAGGTTCGCCACCGACGCGATGACGAAGGGCCCGCTCCACAGCGTCGGGGCGCGCGTCCTGCTGCTCGACTGCGACACTGGGCTCGACTCAGTGGGTCTCTAGAAGCCAACTCACCGAGACGTGCGGTCCACGACGCTCTTCGGGATCGGCACCAGCTTCTTCTGCGCGTCGACGCAGACCATCTGCACGATGCCCTGCACCAGCAGCTCGCCGCGGCGGTGCACGTCCTGCTGGAAGACGACGCGGAACTGGCTCTCGAGGCGCGGCGTGCTGTGGATCTCGAGCGAGTCGCCGAACACCGCGCCCTGCTTGAACGTGAGCTCGCACTTGTAGACGACGAACCCGATTCCGTCCTCGACCAGCAGGCGCACCAGCTCGTCCACACCGAGCACGTGCTCGCGCGCGCGCTCGAAGTACTTGAGGTAGTTCGCGTGGTAGACGAGGCCCGAGTGATCGGTGTCCTCGTAGTAGATCTGCACCGGGAACACGTGCGGGAACACGGCGCTCATGCGCGCGCCTGCACGGCCTGCTCGGAGCGCTTCGCGGGGATGCGGCTCATCGCGCGCTCGGCGAGCGCGGTGATCGTCAGCGACGGGTTCACGCCGGGGTTCGCGCTGATCGCGGAGCCGTCGATCACGTAGAGGCCGTCGTAGCCGAACACGCGGTGCTCGGAATCGATCACGCCCTCGCTGGCGTCGCGGCCCATGCACGCGCCGCCGAGGATGTGCGCGGTGGTCGGCGTGCCCGCGAGCGTCTCGGTCAGGATCGTCATCGCGACGCCGTTCACCTTCTCGGCGAAGCGCCGCGCGAGATCGGTCGCCTCTTCCATGAACGCCGCGGGCGCCGCGGTGCCGGGCGCGAGCTCGCTGACGAGGCCGCGCGTGAACCCGGTGTACGGGCTGCGCCCGAGGCGCAGCCGCATCGTGCCCTCGAGCGTGCGCATGTAGAGGAGCACCTGGCTGTTCTTCGCGAAGTCCTTCACGAAGAGCGACTTCATCCACAGCGACGGCTGCCGGAAGAAGCTCGTCACCGTGCCGCCCAGGCGCGTCAGCACGTTCGCTCCCGGCGAGTGCGGCAGCGCGAGCATGCGGAAGAAGCCCGAGCCCTCGGCGTAGCGCACCGGCTCGATGTGGCTGTGCTCGTCGGTCTCGAGGATCGACGTGATCGCGACGCCCTTGCTGAAGTCCTCCTTCGAGTCGGGCGCGATGATTCCGATCAGCGCCTCGTTGTTGGTGCGCACGAAGTCGCCCACGTGCTCGCTCAGGTTCGGCAGCGCGCTCGGATCCTCGCGCATCTGGAGCAGGAGCGGGATCGTGCCCATCACGCCGCCCGCGAAGATCACGTGGTCGGCGGTGAACGCGCGCTTCTCGGAGCCGAACGAGCGCTTGGTCTCGACGCGATAGCCGCCGCCCTCGCGCGGGCGCACCGCGAGCACCTCGGTCTCCGGCTCGACGTGCGCGCCGAGCCGCTCCGCGAGGTGGAGGTAGTTGCGATCGAGCGTGTTCTTCGCGCCGACGCGGCAGCCCGTCATGCAGGCGCCGCAATTGGTGCAGCCGACGCGCGCCGGGCCCTCGCCGCCGAAGTAGGGATCGGGCACCTCGCGCCCGGCCTCGCCGAAGAAGACGCCGACCTCGGTGGGATGGAAGTGCTCCTCCTTGCCGATGTCCTTCGCGATCGACTTCAGGATGCGATCGCCCGGCGTGATCGTCGGGTTCGTGGTCGCGCCGAGCATGCGCCGCGCGGTCGCGTAGTGCGGCTCGAGCTCCTTCTGCCACTCCGCGAGGTGCGCCCACGACGCGCTCTGGAAGAAGCCGGCCTTCGGGGTCGGCAGCGTGTTCGCGTAGACGAGCGAGCCGCCGCCGACGCCGACGCCGTGCATGATCGTGACGTGCGGCAGGAACGACATCTGGAAGATGCCGCGCATGCCGAGCGCGGGGCGCCACATCCAGCGGCGCACGTCCCAGTTGCTCGTCGGGAAGTCGCCGCGCTGGAAGCGCTTGCCCTTCTCGAGCACGAGCACGCGGTAGCCCTTCTCCGCGAGGCGCAGCGCCGAGACGCTGCCGCCGAAGCCCGAGCCCACGATGATCCAGTCCCAGTGGCCGTCCATGACGCGCGGATTCTGGGGCCGGACGCCGCGAGAAGCGAGGAGCGGCCGCGAGGGGCGCGCCGGCGGGACGGGCGCCGGTACTGCTGGTACGCTGAGACACTCCGGCCATGGTTGTCCGCACGGCCCTCGTCCTGCTCGCGTCGCTCGTCGCGCTCACCACCGTCGGGTGCGCCGCGCTGCTGGGCCCGCGCAACGCGAGGCGCGCCGGGCTGATCGAGGAGCC
>JALYRN010000083.1 GCA_030855295.1 Myxococcota bacterium
AGTTCTACAACACGACTCGGCGCCACTCGCATCTCGGCTACGTCAGTCCCATCGAGTTCGAATTGAAGAGTCAAGTCGCAGCGGCTGCTGCATAGTCAGACTGTCCGCGGAACGGGGGGAACTTCACGGCATTGATCGGATCGCGAGGCGGCCGGCGGTTCCGGCCCTCGAGATCGAACGCCTCCGCGGCACTACCCTTCAGCATTCCCGTAAAGGCCCCGAAGTAGTATCGCGCGGCCGTTCCCTCGAGCCCCAGCAACGACGCGACCGACTCAGCACGTTCGGCCTTCTTCGCCATCGCTTCGAGCTCACCGAGCACCACGGGGTCGGGCGCGGCATGGTTGCGACGCAGGAGAGTCCGCTGATTTCGTATCTTCGCCGCCACGAAGGTGCAGGCGAGCTCGCAGGCTACAGCCGCGTCAGCCGCCGCGCGGTGCTGCGCCACCCGCAGCTCGATGTTCTTCGACACATGTCCGACGGTGCGCCCGCGGAACCACCCACCACCGCTGAAGAATGCGACCGGGATGTCTCGGTCGAGCAGTGCGCCGATCGCCTGCGTCGTGAGCTGCACGTTGCCGAAGAGCGCGACGTGCGAGGTGTGAGCGAGGCGCGCGTCGGTGGGACGCTGACCGGAGCCGAGCTCCACTCGAAGCCGCTCGCCATCGAGCGCGACGCGAGCGCCAGGGGACTGGACGTAGAGCGGCATCCCCACGTCGCGCGGCGGCACGAGACGACGAATCTCCCTCGCCGGCTCCGGCTCCCGTGCGATCTCGCCCCCGAGGCCCCAAGGGTCGGCCTGCATCGGACCCGCGACGTCGATCGCGAATGCGAACGTGAGCTGCGGCGGCTCGTCGACATCGCGGTTCATCGGCTCGCCGCGAAGCCCGCGCAGCAGCGTGACCTCGTCGGGTAGACACACAGGTGCCAGCGAGCACCCTTTGCACTTCGGGCTGTCTTCGAGCGGGCTCGGGATGATTCCAGCGCTGGTGATCTCCCGCGCTCGCCGGACCGCACTCAACGTCTCGTTGATCAGCCAGTCGTCGATCTCGATCGGCACTCGACGTCGGTCGGCAGCGAACCAGATCTCACCGCGCTCGCAGCGATGACCGTGCTCGCGGAGCAAGAGAACGTGCGCGCAGACCTGAGCGCGCTCGGGCAGGTACGCGCCGCCCTTCACCTCGGGGGCGTGACCGCGCTTGTACTCGACGGGCACCACCTCCCCGTCCTCGCCCTCGACGAGATCGATCTTCGCAGTGAGCCCCAGGCGCTCTGATGAGAGCCACACCGAGCGCGCGGTGAACGGCGGCGGCTCCTCCTTGTCGTCATCCTCATCGGGCGCGGGCAGCGACCCCGAGCCACCATCGACGCGACGATGCACGACGCGCCCGTCGACCGTGAACACGTTGTCCTGGAACTCCGACTGCGCCCACTCCAGATAGAGCAGACGCTCGCAGTAGAAGAGCTCGTTGATCATCCGCGCCGGCACGAGGTCGGGCGCTTCGCTCGGCAGCGCCCGCTTCAACACCTTCGCGCGGTCGGGCCGCTCCGGCGGCGGCGCAGGCCACGGTCTCGGATCGCTCATGGTTCCCCCCCCGGGTTCGATGGCGAGCCTACCGCAAGATCGCCCTTGACGGGCGTCGCTCGAATCTGCGAGAGGTATACGAATCCAGAATTGCTGAACCGGGAGGGCGGGGATGGCAACGGTCGATGCTGGGCGCAACCCAAGGTGCACGAGCGCGTCAGCGCTCCGCGGATCGATGGCCGCGTCGGCGTGTGAGAGGGTTGTCGGAGTCGCGCGGGGTCGGGGCGTTGCGTCCCCTCGCATCCCGCCGGGAACGCGTGAGCGGGCTGATGACGATCGGATGCATGCGCGGGGCCGAGGACGTGGTGGAGTGATCGTGGACTCGATCGCCGTCGCGGCGGAACGCGGAACTTGTTGAGAAGGTTGTTCGGAGGCTTGTTTTGCTCCAACCGGCGGTTAGTTGAGTGCTGTGTTCGCGACGGAAGCAAGCGTTCGTGGAGGCCGTGCGGACGCGTGCGGAGTGTGTCCACAGGGCTCGAGTACTCGAGGACACCCGCCGGCGCGTCGGCGGCCAGCCGGCGGCGTGAATACCTTGAAGTTGATGGAGACCCGCACCAACCCCGCGCTGCACAGCGCGGGCCCCGTTGCAGCTTGAGCAGTTTCTTCGGTACGGGAGTTCGACGAACGTTCTCGCGCCGCCGGCTGATTCGAAGTATCGCTTGCGGTGTGCGTGCCACGCGGCGCACAACCGTTCGCTCGTTGTCAGACCGCACGAACGTCGTGCGTTAGAGACGCGGATGAGGAGGGCGAGATGATTGGAGCGGTCGATCGCGAGCGCTCTCGCGCGTGGCTCGCTGCGGGCCTTGGTGTCGAGAGCCCCTTCCCATGGCAGCGGATGCTGCTCGAACGGTTCGTCGATGGCGCCCTCCCTCGAGCGGTGGACGTGCCTACCGGACTTGGCAAGACCGCCATCATGGGCGTTTGGCTGGTCGCGCGGGCGGTCGGTGCTCAAGTGCCGCGCCGACTCGTATACGTGGTCGACCGTCGCGCAGTAGTGGATCAGGCCACTAAAGTCGCCGAGAGGCTCCGCGCGTTCGTCGATGAAACTCCGGAGCTCAAGCGCGCCCTGGGGCTTCAAGTATCGTCGTCACTTCCGATCTCTACGCTCCGAGGCCAGCTTGCCGACAATCGAGAGTGGCTCGCCGATCCGGCGGCTCCTGCGATCGTCGTCGGAACGATCGATATGATCGGTTCGCGTCTGCTCTTCGAGGGATACGGAGCCAGCCCTGGAATGCGTCCATTCCACGCAGGCCTCCTCGGTGCGGATACTCTCGTGGTGCTCGACGAGGCGCACCTCACGCCGGCGTTCGAAGCGTTGGTTGAAGCAGTAGTCCGAGAACGCGCAAGGAGGGACAGTGAGCGCTTGGAGGGCGATCGCGTGCCGCCGCTCCACCTCATCTCGCTGAGCGCGACCGGTCGTACAGTTGGAAACACCCTCGCGCTGAGTGACGAAGACCTGCGTCATCCCGTTGTCCGAGAGCGGCTCGACGCGCCGAAGCGTGTGGTGATCCGAGCGCCGATCGACGCTGACGCGACGTCGCTTCCCGCGACGCTCGCTGGTGAAGCTTGGGCCCTGAGCGACGAAGGAAGGCGTGCAGTCCGGTGCATCGTGTTCTGCGATCGCCGAAAGGACGCGCAGGAGGTTTTCGCCGAGCTCGGTCGCCTCGCGACGCGCACGAAGCCAGAGCGCGACATCGGGCGCGAACTCCTCGTCGGTGCACGCCGCGTTCACGAACGCACCCACACGGCGACCTGGCTCGAAGAGAACGGTTTTGTCGGGGGAGAGCGGGTCTCCCCGCCCAAACCGCTCTTCGTCGTTGCAACGTCCGCCGGAGAAGTCGGCGTGGACCTCGACGCCGACCACATGGTCGGCGACGTGGTGGCCTGGGAGCGGATCGTGCAACGGTTGGGGCGAGTCAACCGAAAGGGCAAGGGCGACGCGACGGTGGTCATCGTTCCGACGACGCCGGACAAAGCGACTCGAGAAGCCCTCGCCCATGCCGAGAAGCTCGAGGGCGACGTCGCGGCGGGACACGCGGATCTGGACGCGAAGGAACGCGCTCTCGTCTCCCGGTACCAACGTTCCGAAGCATCGCTTTCCCTACTTCGTCGGCTGGCGAGCTCGAACGGAGATCTCGATGCGTGCCCGCGTGCCCTTACGACGTTGAAGAGCGCGACCACATCCGATGCTGGGCTCGCGAGCCAGTTCGCGAGTGCCACGACCCAGGCGCCACTCCATCCCGCGCTCGAGCGACCGCTCATCGAGGCCTGGTCGATGACCTCGCTCCGAGAGCACAGCGGCCGCCCCGAGGTGCAACCCTGGATCCGAGGGTGGGTCGATGATGAACCCCGGACGCGAATCGTCTGGCGGCGTTGGCTTCCGGTTCCGGACAGTGGTTCGGTCGACCTTCACGACGCCGCGAGCTTCTTCGAGGCTGCGCCGCCCCACATGCTCGAGGTGCTCGAGACCTCTACGGCAGCGACGGCTTCTTGGCTGGCGGCGAGGGTCACGGCGCTCGCTGATCGCGCCGCGGAGCAGAAGGTCGCGCCCGCCGCGCCGACATCACCGGAAGACCAAGACCCGGCCGAGACAACAACACCTGCCGACGCGGCGTCTATCGCTGCACTGAGTACTACTGCCCAGGGTGCTCTGCTGACTGACGGGGTGGTTGCGTTCGTGCTGGCGCGCCGCGACGAGAAGATCATCCTCGTGACCGGAGAAGATGTCACGGGCAATCGGGATACACGAGATCGACTCGAGGCGATGCTGCGCGAGGGCACCCTCATCATCGATGTGCGACTCGGGGGACTAGCTCAGGGCCTTCTCGACGAGGGCTCGGACTCTGCAAGCGACGTCGGAGACATGGGAGGACTTCCGTTCCGCGTGCGCGCGGTCACGAGTCTGTCGGACTCGAACGACGACGAAAAAGCCTGGCGCCAGGAGATCAGCGTTGCAGTCAAGCGCGACTCCGAGGGCCAGGCTCGGCGGTGGCTCCTCGTCGAGACTGACATCCAACGAGCCGCTACCACGGAGGAAGGACGATCCGTGAGCACCGCGCAGCTGCTCACCGATCACCAGGAGTGGGCCGAGCGCGCGGCGCGGGACCTAGCTTCGCGTCTCGGTCTCACTCTTCGCTACGTCGAAATGCTCGCTCTCGCGGCGCGCATTCACGACGAAGGGAAGCAAGCTGAACGGTGGCAGCGCGCGTTCAACGCACCGCGTGACGGGATCTACGGCAAGACCAGGAGCCGCCCGAACCAAGGAATCCTCGACGGCTATCGGCACGAGCTTGGTTCGTTCCTTCGTGCGGAGCGTGATCCACGCATCGCTGACCTCGAACCGGAGCTTCGCGACCTCTGTCTTCATCTGATCGTGTCGCACCATGGGTATGCGCGACCGACGATCCGAACGAAGTCCTGCGAAGGCGCACCGCCCAGCGTGATGGAGAAGAAAGCAGGCGAGATCGCGCTGCGCTTCGTTCGCCTTCAGGAGCGCTGGGGCGCCTGGGAGTTGGCTTGGTGGGAGTGCCTGCTTCGAGGCGCGGATCAACGTGCCTCGCGCGCCAACGACGAGAGGCGGTCGAACGATGGGTGAGTCGTCGATTCCGCTGAATCTGCTCAATCCCGGGCAGGTCTTTGCCTGTATTGGGTTCACCGAGGCCGCGCAGCACTTGATAGGTAGGGCGGAGGCTGCGTTCGACTGGTCGGACGAAGCGCAGTGCAGGTTCGCGCTCCGCGCATCGGGCGCCGCCGACCCGTTTGAGGAGGTGTTGCGATTCTTGGCAACTGCGGAGGTGGTGGGTCAGGCGCCGCCCGGAAGTGGTCTCACGGCCCTTTGGATCTCAGGTTGGGGCAAAGTCGAGTCGCTGCCCCTCGGTTCACCATATCCCTATCCCGAGCCGTCGAGTCCCGCCACTCTGCGCGCAGTCCTGCGCGCAGGTGGTCGCGAGCTCGCCGTCGAGCACTGGGGTGACGGTACTCGGCGCGACGCCACGAAGTTCTGGGCGGGCGCGCGCGGCTATCCCGGCGCGGCACTTGCGCGTGACGCGCTCGCCTTGGTCCGCGATCGGTGTGTGGGCGCGGCTCGCGATCCCTTCGCACTCGCCGCACCGCAGAGCAGTAGCTTCCGTCTCGATTGGCGACGCGACTACATCCCCATCGACACCGGATTCTCTCTGAACAAGCACGGCTCTCGGATTCAGACGGTCGGGTTTCCACTCGTCGAACTGCTGGGCGCCGTCGGCCTGGGACACGCGCGGCCGCAACGCCCCGATCCGCGAAACAAGCTTGAGTATCGGTATGGCGTCGTAGGTCGCGGGAACGGCGTCGAGTGGTATCCGCCCGCAATCCTGCGCGCGGCGCTCGGGTGCAGCTCGCTCGCGTTCCCCTCGCGGCGTTTCCGCATGATCCTGGGCTGGCCCGGCAAAGAAGGTCAGGCCCGAAGCATCACCACTGTGACCGAGGAGACAACGGAATGAGCACGACGAGCCTGAACGAAGAGACGATGCGCAGGTGGGTCGATGACCCGAAGGGTCCTGTCGCGCTGGTGTTGAAGCAGCACCTCGTCCCGGTGGAAGGTCCAGGTGGCGTCTTCTTCCCTCCGACCTATGCGGACGCCAAGCACGGATACAACGTCGACATTCTCGGTGATGGAACGAAGGTCGTCACCGTCGACAGCGTTGGGTCGCAGGCGAACCGCATGGAGCCGATCTTCGGCGCTTCGGATTCCGAGCTCTCGGCGCTCATCCCTCAGGTTCGACTCGAGATCGGTGCCGGTTGCGATGTTTCGGTGCTGGAGGCTGGACACAGGTTGGGCGATGCCATCATCCGTTCCTCCACGCTGAAGGAAGACGCGCGCGCCGCCTTCGAAAGCTTTCTGTCGAGTGGGGACGCGGTTCCGATCGCAAAGCTGGCGCCGACTTCACTCGTGTTCGGCGTCTGGGACTCGCGCGATACGCAGGCGAAGCTGCCCCGTGCAGTGCAGTCCGTGATTCGCGCGTATGACGTTGACCTCCTCACGCGGTCGGCGCAGTACATGCCGGCGATAAACTATGCCGCGCTGGAGGTGTTCACCGACGAGGAGAAGGCGAAGTCCGAGAACAATCCGAAGAGTCCCGTGGCGCAGCGAGGCTTTGTGGCAGTCCCCGCGACTGGCGCTCATGGAGGCGTAGTGGCGCGGGGGCCGATCACTCGTGATGTCACGGTGAATCTCGTTGCCCTCCGGCGTCTGCACGGGGGCAATGATGGCGGCGTCAAGCTTCGACGTTACGTGCTCGGGCTCTGCCTCGTCGCCGTCACCGAACCTCTGGATGGTTTCCTGCGCCAAGGTTGTCTGCTGACCCCTGACCCGGATCAGAAGGCGGACTGGAAGACCGTCGAACGCACCGGCGAGCGAAACGTCGTCGCGCTCACCATCGAAGCCGCGCGTGCCGTCGCGAAGCGATGGGCTTCGGACTTCGAAGTGGGCCCGGATCGAACCGGCAAGTTCGACAAGGCACTCGCGAAAGCCGACCTGGACGGCGGGAGTAAGGCGAAGAAGGCGCCCAAGTCGAAGAAGTGACCGCCATGCCTCGGCACCTCGTCATCACGATTCACTTGCACGACGACCGCTATCACGGTGTCGCGGAGTGGCCTCCGGCGCCTGCTCGTGTTTTCCAGGCGCTCGTGGCCGGCGTGGCACGAGCGAATCGATTCGCCGATGAGGTGACTGCGACACTGGAATGGCTGGAGGCGCTGCCGCCTCCCATCATCGCTGCTCCGCCTGCGAGACGTGGACAGAGCGTTGCGATGTTCGTCCCGAACAACGACGCGGACACGCTCGGTGGAGATCTGGCGCGCGTGTCCGAGATCCGCACGAAGAAGCTCGTGACGCCGTGGCTCATCGAGGGTGAGCCGAAGCTCCTCTACGTCTGGGATGTCGGCGATGACGATGCCCGGGCAGAGGTGGTTGGAGGGATCTCCGAGCGCCTCTATCAGCTCGGGCGAGGGATCGACATGGCCTGGGCTCGCGCCGAAGTCGTCTCCGACGAAGCGTTCGACCAGCTCCTCGACCGGTTCCCAGGTTCGGTTCATCGGCCTGGGAGTGGAGGAGAGACGGTCACGCTCTCATGCCCGACTGCGGGTTCCCTTATGAGTCTCGTGCAGCGATTCGAGGAGACCACGCGGCGCCTCCGGAGCGGCGCCGGCGGAATCCAGCTCTTCGTGCAGCCACCCAAACCGCACTTCCGGCAGGTGAAGTACGGAGGCTCGTCTACTCGCACTGTGTACGAACTGCGCCGTGGCAGCGCCGACGCCGATCGTCATCCCTGGCGACTTTCCCGCGTCGTGCAATTGGTGGAGCGCATACGCGATGGCGCGGCTGCGAACTTGCGTGGTGCGCTTCCCGACCACGCCAGCGACGTAGAGCGCGTGATCATCGGCAGGAAGCCGGCCACCGATGGTGTAACGCCCATCGAGTGGAGAGTCCGTATCGTGCCGTTACCCTCAGTGGGCCACAAGGACGCCGACCTGGCGGTCCGCCGCGTTCTAGTGGACGTTCCGGCGGGCGGACCGATCGCACCAGGCGATATCGAGTGGGCGTTCTCGGCACTGCGCACTGCGGATCCCCAGACCGGCGAGGTGGATCCCTTCATTCTGACTCGGTGTCCGCCGGACGACCCTATGCTTGCGCACTACCGTGGCCCGTCACGACGCTGGCGCACGATCACGCCGGCTGCGCTTCCCGAGGCGGTCAAGAGACGACGAATCGATCCTGTACGTCGCATCGCGGAGGCGAAGACCGCGAGCGAGCGAAGCGAAGAAGAAGCGCGCGCGACGGCGGCTGTCATCACGGCGCTTCGACACGCGGATGTCCGCGTCAAGGTTGTCCATGCGCGCCTTCAGCGAGAGCCATTCGCCGCAAAAGGGGCTCGGGCGGAGGCCTTCGCCGATGGAACGCGGTTCGCGAAGGAGCGTCTCTGGCACGTGGACGTAGAGTTCGACACGCCGGTCAAGGGGCCGCTCGTGCTGGGTGACGGGCGCTTCCTGGGCCTTGGTGTCTGTGCTCCTTTCGACCGGTGGACCGACCCTCTCTGCTTCTCGATCCACATCAACGGCAACGAGCGTCCGGATCCGCTGGCGCTCGCACGCGCGTTCCGACGTGCTGTGATGTCGCGCGTCCAAGAAGAACTGGGCCTGAGCGACCTGCCTCCTTATGTCAGCGGTCATGGACGCGAGGGCGGGCCAGCACGAGACGGCACTCCTCACGTCGCGTTCCAGTACGACTCGCGGGACCGACGGCTACTAATCGTACCGCCCCACCTGATCGAGAAGCGGAGGCCCTGGCGCGAAGAAGTGGAGCATTTGGGCGTTTTGGAGCGCGCACTGGCACACATGAAGATCCTACGTGCTGGGTCTTCAGGGATCTTCACGCTGACCCGAGTGCGGGTCGAACCGGGGGACGACGCACTCTTCGGGGTTGCGGAGCGATGGGTCAGTCGCACGCCGTACACCGTGAATCGGCATGCCAAGCATGCTAGCGCGGCGGCCGTGGTGGAGCGGGACATCTTGCTCGAATGCGACCGTCGGGAGCTTCCCCGCCCTAGGGTCAGAGTGAGCGATGTGCGAGGAGTTCGTGGTCGCGGGCTCGAAGCATCGATCGCCCTCGAGTTTCCGAAAGCGGTGTCCGGACCCCTGCTACTGGGAAGGACGCGCCATCTCGGTGGTGGCTTGTTTGGCATCGAGCCCGGGGACTCGCTCTGAAACGATTGATGCGGGATGACTGACTCTCACGATACGGCGGTCAGACGTCTGCCTCGTCGCTCCCGTCCATCACCGCCGACTCGATCAGCACCACGTCCTGCGCCGTCGTGACGACCGTGCCGTTAGCTTTCGTCTTCTGGATTGCCATGACTGCGACCCGGCAGTTCAGCTTCGGTCTCGAACCACTGCGCGTCGCCCATGACGACCTTCATGGCACGCTCACGCAGGACGAAGAAGTTGAGCGCGACCCGCAGCCGCGAGCGCTTGCCGACCCCGACCGCGAACGCGTACGGCTCGGCGCAGAACACGCCGATGATCTCCTCGCCGTCGTTCTCGAGTCGCACGACGATCTCCCTCTCCCCTCCGTTCTTGGGCCCGTGCTTCGCCGGCTCCCTCTTCATGCGCACCCGACCGCGATCACGGGGCCAGACGGCGGTGGTGTTGTGCCTGTTGCGTATCATCCATCCCTCCGAGCGCGCCCACGGTCGAGCGCGACCGCGGCACAGCCACGCTCTCTTTCGGCGGCGCAGCAACCCCGTCCGGCGTATTGATCTTCCCCCGCTTCGGTGGACAGCGTGACTATGCCGCCTGCGTGGCGACTGCGTGCTTCAATTCGAACTCGATGGGACTGACGTAGTCGAGGTGCGAGTGCCTCCTCACCGGGTTGTAGAAGGACTCGATGTAGTCGCCGATGGACGTGCGCGCGGCTTCGCGCGTCTCGTAGGTCTCGTCCTGCACGAGCTCGGCCTTCAGCGTCGCGAAGAAGCTCTCGGCGACGGCGTTGTCCCAGCAGTCGCCCTTCCTGCTCATGCTCGCGACGATGCCGAGCCGCTCGAGCGCGCGGCGGTACTCGCCGCTTGCGTACGGGCTGCCGCGGTCGGAGTGATGAACGAGTCCGACGCGCGGCCTCCGATGCTGCGCAGCGCTCTCGAGCGCCGCGAGCGCCAGAGCCGTATCGTTGGTGTCGCTCGTCTCCCAGCCGACGACCCGGCGCGCGAAGAGGTCGATGACCGCCGCGACGAAGAGCCATCCCGCGCTGGTCCAGACGCACGTCACGTCGGTGACCCAGGCCTCGTTCGGCGCGCTCGCCTCGAAGTTCCGCGCGAGCACGTTCGGCGCGATGGGGTGTGTATGCGTGGAGTCGGTCGTCTTTCGAAATCGGCGTTTCTGCCGTGCGACGAGGCCGCTCTCGCGCATCAGCCGCTCGACACGCTTGCGACCCACGCGCACGCCACGAGCGGCGAGGTCGCGGTGCACGCGGGGACTTCCGTAGGTGCCGCGGCCGCGCCGGTGCGTCGCCGCGACCTCGAGAGCGAGCTGCGCATCACGCCTCGCGCGCGACGACGGTGGACGGTCTCGCCACGCGTAGAAGCCACTGCGCGACACGCCGAGGACGGAGCAGAGCAGCGCGACCGAGTAGGCCTTCTCCGCGGCGATGAACGCGAACTTCACGCGTTCTCCTTCGCGAAGAAGGCCGCCGCTTTTTTCAGGATTTCGCGCTCCATCTGGAGCCGCTTGTTTTCGCGCCGGAGACGCTGCAGCTCCTCGCGCTCGCTGGTGTTCAGCGCGCCCGCGGACGTGCTCGGCTTCGCGTTGAGCTCGGCGCGCTTTACCCAATCACGCAGCGCGGTCTCCGTCAGGTCGAGGTCCTTCGCGACCTGGCCGATGCCGCGGTCGCCCACGTGACAGAGACGTACGGCTTCCGCCTTGAACGCCTCGCTGAACTTCCTTCGCTTCCGCTTCGCCATCGAACACTCCTCGCGCATCCTCGCGCGTTCTCGGGTGTCCACGGAAGCGGGGGAGGATCATATGTCAGGCGGCGCATGCCGCGCCGCTGGATGACCGGCCCCACGGTGCGAGCTGCTGACCGAACCGTGACGTGCTCGAGGTGGCCGCGCGCCGTAGATCCCTCGGCGCCGTGCCTCACGTCACCAAGCGCTGCGCGATCTACACGCGCCGGTCCGCGCTCGATTCCGATGCGGTCGTGCGGTCGTCGCTCATCCAGTACCAGAAGTGCCTGCGGCTCATCGAGCAGCGCGGGTGGATCCCCATCCCAGAGCTGTTCGACGACGACGGTTGGAGCGGGGCGAATGGCGAGCGACCCGCGCTCGAGCGCCTGCTCGATCGCATCGAGCAGCGCACGTTCGATCAGCTCGTCGTCTACCGTGTCGATCGGCTCACGCGGAGCTTCTCCGACTGGGTGAAGCTCGGGCAGGTCCTGAAGCGTTTCGGCGTCGGTCTGTCGGTCGCAGACGGGAACCTCGATGCAGACGGGAGCGCGCTCACGATGCTCCAGCTGAACACACTCGCGATCTTTGCCGAGCTCGAGCACGACATGATCACCAAACGCCTGCACGAGGGACACGCGTCGCGGCGAGCTCGGGGCCTGAGGACGTCGGGCGCGATTCCATTCGGCTACCGCACTGATCGGCGCACGAACCAGCTCGTGCCCGTGCCCGCCGAGGCCGACGTCGTCCGCTGGATGTTCGAGCTCGCGCTCCGTTCTGCGCCTGCTGCGCAACCCGACCTACGTCGGTCTGCTCTCTGACGGCACGTCGGCGGTCCACCCCGAGATCGTCGACGCGGAGCTCTTCGAGACCGTCGTCGGCAACATCGCAAAGCGCAGAACGCGCGAGCCGAGCGCGCGCGAGCCGCTCGACGCGGGCGAGGACCCGTTCCTTCTTCGCGGCCTGCTCGTATGCGGCGAGTGCGGCGTTCGGATGACCACATCGACGAACGCGAAGGTGAAGCCCGTTCGCAACGTCCCCAGCGCGCGCGACCCCGAGCAACGGCGCTACTACCGGTGCCGCAACGCCGCATGCACCGGCACGCAGCTCCGCGCGGCGCACGTCGAAGCCGCCGTCGAGCGCCTGCTGAAGCGCCCACCTCGCTCGATGCTGCCGGCGGTACGCGAGAAGCTCGCGAGGCTCGGCGCCACCTGGGACCTGATGTGGCGGCGGACGCGGCGCGTCGTGCTCGAGGACACGTTCGAGAGCATCGCGTGGAGCGCCAAGCGCCGCCGCCTCGTTCCGAGGTTCAAGGCAGACGCAATCTCCGTCGCACCCGGTCGCCTGCTCTCCGTCGAGGAGGACGACGGCGAGACGTGAGCGGCTGCTAACCTATGGGTCGCCTCTGTTAAGCGCCCACGTTTTGCGGGAGATCCGCTCCCGGGGCCGCTGTTAACCGATGGGTCGCCGCGTTAACCGGGGCTCAGACGCCGCGCCCGTAGACACCCCAGACAGAGCGCTCTGCGAACCCCTCTGGCTCTCCGTCGCGCAGACGGAAGACGAAAGCCCCGCCGAAACCGGCGGGGCCTTCGAGTTAAGCAGCAGTTCGTGACCGCTGCACGTAGCTCCGGGACCTGGACTCGAACCAGGGACCAATCGGTTAACAGCCGATCGCTCTACCACTGAGCTATCCCGGAATGGGCGGCGGACTTTAGCGGGGAAGGCCGCTGCGTCAAGGGCGGGAGCGGAGGGAGGTGAGGACGGCGACGCGGGCGTCGGAGTACTCGTCGATCTCCGAGCCGACGCGGCGCGCGAGCTGGGCGAGGGCGCGCGCGGCATCAGGGGCGCCTTGCTCTTCGACGAGGACCGCGATGCGCGCGAGCGCGATCGCGCGGGGGCGCGCTTCACGGGTGGCCAGCCGCTGGACGAAGACGTCGACGCGCGCGCGGAGCGGGGACGAGGGCGGCAACGACGCGGCCACACCTCGGAACGTGTGCTCGAGATCGGTCGCGGTGACGTACGGCATCCGGTCGGGAGGATCGCCGGTCGATGCCTCGTCGAGCAGCTCGATCGCGCGGCGCACGCGGCGCGCGCCATCGGCGTCGTGAGGGTCGCGCTCGCTGGCGTCGAGGAGCGCCGAGATCCCGCTCTCGCGCTGGTGCCGCGACGCTTCCCACAGCGCGAGGTCGCGCAGCCACTCGCGGCGGTAGCGCTGCATGCGCTCGGCGGCGAGATCGCGCTCGAGCAGCACGCCGGCGACGATCCATGGGTCGAGCGCAGGATCGGCGCCCGAGAGCACGCCGCACTCGTCGCACGCGTGCCACTCCGACGGAGCCGTTCTGCCGAGCTCGGCGGGGGCGAGGGCGGCGCCGCGATCGATCGCGCGCACGAGCACGCGCAGGGGCGTCACCGCCGCCGAGGAACCCGCTCCCCGAAGCCGATCGCGCGCGGCGCGAGCAATCACCTGCTCGCAGTCGTCGGTCGCGCCCTCACGGATGTCCCAGCCGTACGCCTCGACGAGCATCTCTTCGCGCCCGCAGTCGGGCGCCACGTCGCGCAGCGCGCGGGCGAGCTCGGTCGAGTGGGGAGCGGCGGCGGCGCTGCGCCCGCGCTCGATCAACCACGCGCTCGACTCCGACAGCGCGCGCCCCCGCCACGGCGACGCGAGCGCGAGCCAGTAGCGGTAGGGGAGCGCGTTTCCGTCGCTCGCAGCGCTCCGCCTCAGCGCACGCATGCCGACGATCGGCGCGCC
>JALYRN010000684.1 GCA_030855295.1 Myxococcota bacterium
GCGCGGCCGAGCGGTCCGATCCGGGGCGCGCGCGCGCCCTGTACCAGGCCGTGCTGCCGATGGTGCCGTCGTCGAGCGCGACGTACACCCGCGCGCGCCAGCGCGTCGATGCGATCGCGCGCAGCCGCCCGGTCGACGAGGACGAGTAGCCGCTCCGGTCGAGGCCGGCGCGCCGGCCCGAATGATCGGGCGCGAGCGGGCGCGGATCCGCGCGGACGCTACTTGCGCGCGGCGCGCTTCTTCTCGAGCACGCTCTCGACGCGCCGGTGCAGCTCGTCGAAGTCGAACGGCTTGTCGAGGTGATCGTCGGCCCCGTAGAGCGGCGACGTCATCTCGTTCAGCCGCTCGCCGATGCCGGTCAGCATGATCACGCCGGTGCCGTCGAGCCCCGCGTCCTCGCGGATCGCGCGGCAGACCTCCCACCCGCTCATGCCGGGCATCATCACGTCGAGCACGACGAGATCGGGCTTCTCGCGGCGCGCGACCTTGAGCGCCTCCTCGCCGTCCGAGGCCTCGAGGATCGTCGCGTCCATCCGGCGCAGGTGACGTGTCACCAGCGCGAGGATCTCGACGTCGTCGTCTGCGACCAGGATCGTCGGCTTCTGCCTGCTCTTGTCGGCCATCGTGAGCGGAACCTCCGAGCGGCGCCATCCTCGGCGGGACCCCGGCGCGTGTCAATGGCATCGTGCCGCGGACCCCGCGATGCCGGCCGGGAAGATTCTTCCTCGGCTGGCATTGCTTGACCGGCGACCGCGAGAGATCGCACGCTCCCGCGCACTTCCAGTGGAGGACACTTGATGCGGTCTCGAAGCGGTTGGCTGCGTGTGGGTGCGTCGTTCCTGGCGCTCGTGGGTGGCGCGGCGTGCTCGCCGACGGTCGGCGACACCTGCGACGAAGATCTCGCACGAACGCCCTACTACCGGACGGCCGACGGGGCCCCCGCGTACCCGGGCCAGGCGCTTCTCCTCGAGAACTGCGCGTCGTGCCACAACGACTCCGGCCTCGAGGCCGACGATCCGGCCACCGAGCAGGACGAGAGCGCTCGGGTCGGCACCTACGGCGCGCCGCTGGGGCTCGAGATGAACCTGGGCCTGGTGACCGCCGCCGACGACGCCGGTCTGCAGCAGGCACGCCGGCTCCTGGCGCGTCAGGCGACGGTGCACCGCCACCGCGATCTGATCTACTCGCAGGTGGTCTCGGGCGCGATGCCGCCGCGCGGCTTCGTCCCGGAGAATTCGCTGTACGTCGACGCCGCCGGCGCCCCGATGCCCGGCATCCGCACGCCCGAGGGGCAGGAGCTGCTCCGCAACTGGCTGGCGTGCGACTCGCCGGTCGTCGAGCGCACCACCGCCGTCGCGCAGCCGTGCACCGCGCACGCCGACTGTCCGGTGACCAACTTCTGCGACTCCGCGACGTCGCAGTGCGTCGGCGTCGGCGACGTGGTGCCGTCGCTGGGCACGGTCGACTGCGAGGTCCCCGAGCCCACCTGGCAGTGGGTCTATCCCTGCGTGATGGTCGCCTCGTGCTCGGGCGCCATCTGCCACGTCGGCGGCGCCTCGGGCGGCCTGGCGATGGACACGATCGACAGCGCCTACGACGCCCTGGTCAACGCGGGCCCGAGCCCGGCCCCGAACGCGTGCGCGGCCGCGACGGAGCCGTACATCGAGCCCGGGATGCCCGAGGCCTCGCTGCTGATCCACAAGCTCGACGGCGTGGACGACGCGGGCGAGACCGTGTGCGGCTCGCGGATGCCGGTCGGCGTGCCGCTCACGCCCGAGCAGGACGACGCGCTCCGCATGTGGATCATGGACGGCGCGATGGAGTGATCGCGAGCGGCGCGGGCGATCGACTGGACGGAACGCTCCGTCCGGGGGAGAACCCGCGCCTCCGATGCCTTCTCGAAACCTCCTCGAGGCGCTGCGTGAGGGCCCCGTCGTGTTCGACGGGGCGATGGGCACGCAGATCTACGAGCGTGGCGTCCTCTACACGCAGAACTTCGATCACCTCTGCCTCACGCGCGGTGATCTCGTGCGCTCGGTGCACGCGGGCTACGTCGCCGCGGGCGCCGACGTCCTGCAGACGAACACGTTCGGCGCGAACCGCTATCGGCTCGCGGTGCACAACTTCGAGGCGCAGCTCGACGCGATCAACCGCGCGGGCGTGCGGCTCGCGCGCGAGGCCGCCGGCGACAAGGCCTGGGTCGCGGGCTCGATCGGTCCGTCCGGCAAGATCCTCAAGAGCGTGCGCGCGAGCGAGCTCGAGGAGCTGCGCGAGGCGTTCCGCGAGCAGGCCGCGGTGCTGCTCGACGAGGGCGTCGACGCGCTGATCCTCGAGACGTTCCGGCAGCCCGAGGAGGTGCGCCTCGGGCTCGAGGGCGTGCGGCTCGCGCTCGACGCCGCGCCGCCCGAGAAGCGCGTTCCGGTCATCGCGTCGGTGTCCTTCGACTCGTTCGGCACGATGGCCGACGGCAAGGGCCCCGAGGAGATGGCGAGCAAGCTCGCGGAGTGGGGCGCCGACGCGATCGGCGTCAACTGCGCCGACGGCCCCGCGGGCGTCTACGAGAGCGCGACGAAGATGCTCGCGCCCGGCCTGCCGGTGATCGCGCAGCCGAACGCCGGCCTGCCGCGGCGCGTCGAGGGGCGCTTCGCGTACATGGCGACGCCCGACTACTTCCTGGTGTTCGCCCGCCGGATGCTCAAGGCCGGCGTGCGCGGCGTCGGTGGCTGCTGCGGCACCACGCCCGAGCACGTGAAGCAGATGGCTGCGGCCGCGCGCATGCTGGGCGCGACCGGCGACTCGACGATGCCCGAGATCGGCGGGGGCGGAGGCGTCGGCGCGCACGAGCTGCGCGAGGCGATGCAGGCCGTTGCGCCGGGTGTCCGGCGCATCGAGCTCTCCGAGAAGGGCGAGCTCGGCGCGAAGATCGGCCAGAAGTTCGTCATCTCGGTCGAGGTGAACCCGCCCGCCGGGCTCTCGCCGGAGAAGGCGCTCGACGCCGCGCGCATGCTGCGGGACGGCGGCGTCGACGTGATCAACGTCGCCGACGGCGCGCGCGCGACCGCGCGCATGGGCAACTTCGCGCTCTGTCATCGCATCCAGCAGGAGCTGGGGATGCCGGCGCTGATGCACGTGACGACCCGCGATCGCAACGTGCTCGGCCTGGTCGCGCACCTGATGGGGTGCCACGAGCTCGGCCTGCACAACCTGGTCGTGATCACCGGCGACCCGCCGAAGATGGGCGACTTCCCGGATGCCACGCCGGTATACGATCTGGACTCGATTGGTCTGTTGCGTCTGGTCGACGGAATGAACCGCGGCTTCGATCCCGGCGGCAAGGCGCTGGGCGGCGCGACGCGCTTCCTGCTCTCGACCGGCGCCGAGCCGGCCGCGAAGGACTACGCGCGCGAGCTCGAGCGCCTCGAGCGCAAGCGCGCCGCGGGCGCCGAGATCGTGATGACGCAGCCGGTCTACGATCCCGCCGTGCTCGACAAATTCTTGAACGACATCGCGCCGCTCGACATGCCGGTGCTGGTCGGGATCCTTCCGCTCGCGAGCTACCGCAACGCGGAGTTCCTGCACAACGAGGTGCCGGGCATGAGCGTGCCCGACGCGATCCGTGATCGCATGCGCAAGGCCGGCACCGGCGAGGACGCGCGGCGCGAGGGCGTCGCGATCGCGCGCGAGATGCTGAGCGCCGTGAAGGCGCGCGTCGCGGGCGCGTACATCATGCCGCCGCTCGGCCGCTACGAGCTCGCGCTGCGCGTGATCGACGGCATCGTCTGAGAGCGCTGCTCGAGCGCGGTGCTCGAGCGCGCGACAGGCGTTCAGAGCCTTTCCAAAAAATCGGCTCGCCCGCTCCGGTCGCTTCCGTCCGCGCGCGCTGCGCGCGCTCCCGTACGCGCCCTCCGGCGCGAGCACTCCGGTCGACTCAAAGGCTGTCTAAAAATCGGCTCGCCCGCTCCGGGACCTTCCGTCCGCACGCGAAGCGCGCGCTTCCGTCCGGTCCCTCCGGCGCGAGCACTCCGGTCGACTCAGAGGCTGTCTAAAAATCGGCTCGCCCGCTCCGGTCGCTTCCGTCCGCGCGCGCTGCGCGCGCTCCCGTACGCGCCCTCCGGGGCGAGCACTCCTGTCGACTCAGTCGCGGTGCGCGGGGAAGGCGCGCAGGCCGACGTCGCTGCGGCCGCTGAACGGCGCGCGTTCGGCCGGACGCGCGCCGGTCGCGTCGCGCAGCACGATGC
>JALYRN010000685.1 GCA_030855295.1 Myxococcota bacterium
GGTCCAGGGTGCGCGGCCAGCGCGTCGACGACCGGCTCCGGTCGCTCGCGCGCGCAGCGGACGAGCGCGTCGAACGCATCGCGGTCGCGGCGCTCCACGCTCTGCCAGGACGCGAACTGCCCGATCGGCGAGAGCCCGAGCGGTCCGGCCGCGACGAACGCCCGCTCCGGGCTCCGCGAGACGTCCACCCGCAGCTGGCCGGGGCCGACCCGCAGGATCGCGTGCCCGGCGGGGCACGCCTCGAGGCGCACGGGCTCGTCGCCCGCGTCGCACGACGAGACCCACGCTGCCAGTATCGCCGGACATCCGGGCACGCCCTGCGCGTGCGTGGTCGCCGGCTGGAGCGTCGCGACGATCGTGATCGCGATCACGGCAGCAACCGCGACGGCGCGCGCTCCGACCGCGCGCGTCCGCACCGCGATGTTCCGGAGCACGCGCCCGGCTGCGCCGCTGCCGCCGACGCTCGGGGCGCTCTGCGCGCGTGATCGACGGGCGCTCGTCACGCCGCGGATGATAGCGCTGCGTCGAGCGCTCGCGCGCTTCCACCACCGCTGGACGCACAGGAAGAGCGTCGGTACGGTCGGCGATGTTGAGGGCTGCCGCCGTGCGCGCGTTCGACCGCGGATCTAGGGCGCGCGTGCTCGTCGCGATCGTCGTGCTCGCGTCCGCGTGGACGTCGGCGTCGGGCGCAGCGTCGGCCCAGCTCGGCGGTCGCGCGGTGATCGAGCCCGGTCGCGAGGAGGAAGTCGTCCAGCTCTTCGCGCCGCACGCGCTCGGGGGCGAGGTGGTCGCCGGCTGGCGCCTCGCCGGCATCTCGATCCGCGAGGACCACATCGTCGCGAGCCTGGAGGGACCCGAGGGCACGGCCGCCACGGTGCGCCTCGACCACCCCGACGTCGTGCGCAGCGAGGTTCGTTCGCTCAGCTTCGCGATCACGACCGACCCCGCGGAGGGCCCGGCCGGCGCCGCGCTCGCCGCGCTGACCGCCGCGGTGCAGCGCAACGATCAGCGCTCGTTCTGGCGGACGCGCGAGTCGAGCTCGTTCGGACGCGTCGGCGGCGCCACGCGCACGCTGGCGCTCGACGGCATCGTCCTCGGCCTCTTCGCGCTCGGTCTCCTCCTCGCGCTCGTCGCGTCGCAGCTCCGCGGCGCGCCTCGCTGGGCGCTGCCGGCGCTGCTCGGGATCGTGCTCGGCGGCGGCGCGCTCCGCGTCGCCCTCTCGCCCGTCGCGGCGCTCGGAGTGTGGCCGTACACGAGGGTCCTGCGTTTCGGCGCGATGATCTTCGAGGGCCCCGTCCTGGCGTGGCTCACCGAGGCGCTCTCGGCCAGCGTCTACCTGACCGAGCTCCTGTTCACGACGAACCTGATCGTCGCCACGCTCACGCCGCTCGCGGCCTACGCGCACGCGCACTACGTCCTGCGCGACGCGCGCGCGGCGCTCGCGTGCGCGGCGCTCTTCGCGCTGTTCCCGAACCACATCCGGTTCTCCTCCAGCGAGGTCGAGTTCATCCTCTCGCTCGCGCTCTCGTCCGCGACCCTCGCGTTCCTGCACGGGGCGCTCTCGGAGCGCTCGCGACCGCTCCACGTGCTGTCGTCGGTGGTGCTCCCGATCGCGCTCTACGCCTCGATCGTCACGCGCGAGCTCAACATCATCCTCGTGCCGCTGCTGATCGCAGCCGCGCTGATGCTCCGCGGCGACGCGCCGCGCGCGCGGCTCGCGATCGTGCTCGGCGGGATCGCGATCGGCGCGGTGCTCGGCGTCGGGCACCTGATGACGTTCTATCCCGACCAGGTGCGCGAGGGCCTGAGCGTCCGCACCGTCGTCAGCGCGGTCGGCGCGTTCTTCAGCCTGCACCACAACACCCTGATCAACCCGCGCGTCACCCCGCCCGGCATCACCGCGCTCGCGGTGCTCGGCGCGGTGTGGATGTGGCGCTCGGGCGAGCGGCGCCACGCCGCGTTCCTGCTCGGCTGGTTCGGCGCGTACTTCGTCGCGCACTCGTACGTGCTCCCCGGCGAGCTCGCGATGCAGGCGCGCTATCACCTCCACCTCGCGCCGCCGGTGCTGCTGCTCGCGGCCGCCGCGATCGTCGCGCTGTGGGATCGCCGTCGTCGCGTCGCGTGGGTCGCGATCGCCTACGTGGCTGTTGCGCCGCTGCTGCACGCCGACTTCATCCGCGACACCGCGTTCAACGACGTGCGCGAGTTCGCGTTCCTGCGCAGCGCGCGCGAGCGGCTCCCCGAGGGCTGCACCGTGCTGGAGTTCCAGGGGGCGTTCGATTACGACGTCCGCTTCGTCCGGATGGGCGCGATCCTCGAGAGCGGCGAGCGCCGCCAGCGCTGGACCGTGCTGCCGGCGGGCGCCGTCCCGGGCTCGGGCGGCGGCGATCCACTACGCGCCGGCATCCGCGATCTGGTCGCCGATCCTCCCGAGTGCCTCGCGTACTACGAGAGCCTCAACTGCTGGGCGATGAAGGAGCGCGACGAGCCGATCGCGCCCGCCTGCGCGGCGCTCCGGGAGCTCGCGCCGCTCGAGGTGCTGGCGCGCACCCGGTTCGAGAGCCGGCCCTACGACGAGAACCTGGCGCGCGGCTTCGGCCCCGGGCTCGAGGCGCTGACGCTGACGCTCTACCGCGTTCGTCCGCGCGCCCGAGCGGACGCGCCGCCGACCGGCGATCGCTGATCGTCGCGACCGCGCGCCTCGCTCATCGTGCCGGCGCGATCTACCCTCGTGCCGGTGGCGCCTCCGATCGCTGCGCCCGGGCTCCGCTGGCTCGAGCTGACGCCCGACTATCGCTGCAACCAGCGCTGCGTCGGCTGCGGCGCGGTGTCCGAGGGCGGGCCCTCGCTCTCCGCGGGCGCGATGGTGTCCTCGATGCGCGACGCGCGGCGCGACGGAGCCGCGCAGCTCTGGATCGGCGGCGGCGAGCCGACGCTGCGCCGCGATCTCCTGCCGCTGGTGCGCGAGGCGCGCGCGCAAGGCTTCGCGCGGATCCGCCTGCAGACCAACGCCGCGATGCTCGCGTATCCCGAGGTCGCGCGGCGGCTCGCGGAGGCGGGCGTCACCGAGCTCGCGGTGTCGATCAAGGGTCCGGACGCCGCCACCCACGATCGCATGGCGCGCTCCGAGGGAGCGTTCGATCTGCTCTGCCGCGGCATCGAGAGCGCGCGCTCGCACGGGCTCGCGGTCGAAGGCGACGTGCTCGCGTACCGCTCGACGACGTCGTTGCTGCCGGAGATCGTGCGGACGTTCGCGGCGCGCGGCATCACGCGGTTCCGCGTGTGGATGATGGCCCCGAGCGAAGGCGACGCCGAGGCGCTCGCCGAGGAGCCGCGCTGGTCCGAGGTCGCGCGCGCGGTGCGCGAGACGCTCGCGCTGAGCCTCTCGGACGAACCCGATCACCTCCTCTCCCTGCACACACCGCCCTGCACGCTCGACGACGACGCGGCGCGCGCCCGCTTCTTCGCGCCCGAGCTCGGCCTGCTCGTGCACGACGCGAGCGGTCGTCGCTTCCCGCTCGAGAGCTCCGACATCGAAGGCGGCGCCTTCCCGCCGGCGTGCGACGGCTGCGAGCTCCGACCGCGGTGCAACGGTGTGCGTGCGGCGTACGTGGTGCGACACGGAGACGCCGAGCTGCGCCCGCGACGACCGGTCGGCTGACGGTGCGCGGCCGCCCCTCTGCGTCCCGCCGTTGACGCCGATGCCCCGTTTCTTCTACCTTGGCTGTCATGCTCCACCGGCGCCGCGCTCTGTCGGTCATCGCGCTCACTCCGGTCGCCTTCTCCGCGGTCGCGGTGCCGATCGCGCGCGCAGAGGATGATCTCCACCGCCCCGTCGGCGGCGGCGGTCCCGTCGGCGGCAGCAGCTCCGTCGACGAAGACGCACGGCACAACGGCGCCGACGCCGATCGCGTCGCGCTGAGCCCCGCCGGACCGATCGGCCAGGATCTCGAGCTCGCGGGCGGTTTCCGCGTCGTGCGGACGTACGGCGTCCACTTCGGCGCGCTGCCGTTCGTGCTCGAGGGCGAGGGCGAGCGCTTCCAGCTCGACGTGCTCCGGCGCGACGCCGCGGGCCCCTCCGGCGTGTACGAGACCGAGCGCTTCAGCGTGTTCGTCCATGACCATGGTGCGTTCGCGACGATCCCCGCGCGCGAGCGTGGGGCGCGCGCGCTCGGCGCCGCGCTCGAGCGTCGCGTCGCCGCGGGTGTCGAGGTTCCTTCGCTCGCCTCGTTCGCCG
>JALYRN010000686.1 GCA_030855295.1 Myxococcota bacterium
GCTGGGCGCTCGATGGATACGCGCACGCCGCGCGGCTCGCGGCGGCGCTCGGTCGCCGCGGCACCGAGGCCGCCGCCCTGGTGAACCAGGCAGGGCTGCTCGCCTCCATCGGCGCTCGCGAGGAGGCGCGCGAGGTGCTGGTGCGCGCGCGCGCCGCGGCGGAGGCCTGTCGGTCCGCGATCCACGCGGCGCAGGCGAGAACCGTCGTGGCGGCCGTCGACGCGTCGGGCGAGGTCGTCTCCCGAGTCGCTCGACACCCGTACGGAGCCCGTCGCGCCGCGGACGGCATCGAGCTCCTTGCGCGTCGAAGAGTGCGACCACCTGACAAGCGAGGAAGAGATTCGCGGCGCCGGTGGTGTGGACGCCGACGACCGCATCGAGGTCGCACCGTTCCTTCCGAAGGAGGGCCGCCTCTCATTCGTGACCAGCGATCCACGGGCGATCGATCTGGAGGCGTTCCGCCACCTGGCCCGGGGTGGCACCCACTGATGACCAAGGAGAAGAGCATGTCGAAGAAGAAAACCGAGAAGAAGACCGTGGCGAAGAAGGTCCCCGAGTCGAAGACCAAGGCGAGCGCCGAGCGCCCCGAAGCGAAGAAGCCCGCGAGGGGGAAGGAGCTGCCGCCCACGGCGGCGATGGCTTCGACCACGGACGCGCCCACCACGCCGGTCGCGCCGCCAACGCCCGACCCGCGCCTGCCCGCGGCCGGAACGGTGCTCCAGAAGCGGGACCGCCACGGTGCCGTCCGCTGCGAGTGCACCATCGAGGAGGGCGGCATCCGCTACGCAGGCAAGGTGTACCGGTCGCTGTCGTCAGCCGCGATGACCGCCGCGAAGGACCTCGGCTTGACCAACAAGAGCCTATCGGCTCCAAGGAGGCGTGGCCGCGCTGCCGGCGGCGCTGCGGCCCTAGGGAGGGGAGGAGCATGGAGGAGGAGGGGACCGTGTCCCTGTGGGCTGGGACCGCGGCATCGGAGGACGCCTTCGAGCTCGTTCTCGAGGTCGGCTTCTCCGAGGACGGGGATTTCCTGGGGTCCCCCTTCAGTCGCGCCTTCGGCATCGACTACTACGACGAGGGTCTGCGGGAGGCCGAGTACTTCCAGGAACCGTCCGACCGTCTCGAGGTGCTTCTCGACGGCGTGTCCTACCAGAACGTCGTCCTTCCGCGGTTGCGGGAAGAGGGGCAGCTCAGCGGGCCCGTCAACTGCGTGGTCCTCCTGTACGACCAACGCCATGACGGGCCGACCCGGTGGAGCGGTCCCGACGTCGTGCTGGAGTTCTTCGGCAGCGCGCGGTACCGGTAGGCCTTCGGCAGGGGGCCCTGCGCGGTGACCCCGGCGGTCGCCGGCCATTCCGGACTCAGGGGACCTTCCACCCACGGCGGTTCCATGCTAATGTCCCGCCGCGCGCGGCGGGAGGAGTGGTGTGGTGACGACGTTCCCAGGCTCACCCCGCACGCTGCGAGGGGCGCTGGTCGTCGTGGACCCGGACACGCGAGCCCTCGCGGTGCTGCCGTTCCAGTACAACCCCCACACCCTCACCCGGGCGTTCGAGATCAGGGGCACGGCCGGGGGGTTGGAGAGCGACGACGTGTGGTCGCGCGTCCTCGGCCAGACGCTCGAGGTGGTTCCGAGCAGCGACCCCGCGCGGCTTCGTGCGGGTGATCAGCTCCGCGTGATCATTCTCCTGCGCGGCGCTCCGCTGGCGGGCGCGAGCGTGGGCGTCTGGTCGCGGGACGCCGCGGGCGCCCATACCCGCGAGCTACGCAGCGACTCGCGCGGCGAGGTGACGATCGACGTCGATCGTGCAGGTGATTGGGCCGTGCGGCTCGTCCACATGGAGCGGTGCCGCGTCGACTGCGCAGCAGTCGAGTGGGAGAGCACGTGGGCGTCGTTCGTCTTCGGCGTACGCGCGGGCCGCGCGGAAGGCGCGCCGCCGCGCGAGGTCGGGCGCGCGCGGTAGGAAGCGCGGGTCGACGACCTCGTCGAGAGCGACTCGGACCGAGAGCCGAGCGGCACCGCTACGGGACCCTTCGGGCGTGCGCTCATGAGTCTAGATGGCGACGATCTTCCCGGGCGACATGCCGGTTCAGCTCGCGACGCGGATGCCGCCGCTCAACCCGGTGCTGAACACGGTCGACAGCATCTTCGACGACAAGATGGTCATCGTGAACGCGAGCTTGCGTGGCGACATCCGCGGCATCGCGCTGCCGCTGCTGCTCGATCTCGCGCGCAAGCCGGTGTTCCTCCACGACAACACGGTGCCCTCGCTCGACGCGCTGCTGGACGCTTCGCGCGGCCCCGAGGTGCCTCACCCGTTCTATCTCGAGGGGATGGCGCGAGCGGACATGATCGCCTTCCTGCGTTCGCTCGACACGGAGTGAACGCGACGAGGCGAGCGCCGGGCGGCGTGGGCTGCCCGGCGCTCCCGTCCACAACGGGAACAGCTACGCGTCGTCCGAGCGACTCGTGTGCTTCAGTCGGTGGGGCGGCACGCACCGAGCGACGATCCTCCGCGACTCGGCGCGCCAGTCAGAAGGTGACCGAGACGTAGACATTCAGGCGCGCGTTCGTGAAGCCGTTGTGCGCGAACGTCGCGGGGAACGGATCGGTGAACGGGTAGCTGAGGCGGTAGTAGACGCGGCTCGTGGTGCTCTCGGTCCCGGCGTACGTCACGAGCGTGCCGCCGTTGCGGAAGACGATCCAGTACGCGCCCGCCGCGAGCGCGACAGGCGCGCCGGTGATCGGCAGGACGAGCCGGCCGGCGGGAGCCTCGGTCGCGACGGCGGTCTGCGCGATGAGCGCGCCGGGAAAGCCCGACGCGTCCGTTGCGTAGATCGCGTACTGCACGTCGCCGGTCGACGTCGCGGCGAAGATGGCTCCGACCTGATGGAGCGCGGCGGCGCTGGTGAGCACGATGGGCTGCGCGAAGAGGACGTTCGGGCCGGTCGGAACGCTCCCGGCGATCTCGACCGGCTCACCGACGTGCACGAACGCCCCCAGCACCGTGGTGCTCGCCGAGCCGGAGCTCGAGGTGAGGGTCGTCGAGCTCGCGGTCGCGACGCACGTCCACGCGTCGTCGGGGAGCGTCGTCGCGGCGGCGATCGTGGAGGTCGTGTGCGTCGTGCTCGTGCCGTTGCGAAGCCAGGCGTAGGCGTACGCGATGGGATCCCCGTCGGCGTCGCTCGAGGACGCCGTGCAGACGAGATCGTCGTCGTCCGTCGGCGGCGACGGGCTCAGCGTCACGATGGGCCGTGATGGCGGTGAGTCGGCCACGATGCGCGCAGGCGAGCTGACCGGCGCGCCGACGCCCGACGCGTCGCTCGGCGTCACGGTGCAGCGGATCCGATCGCCGCGCACGACCGCGGAGCCATCGAGCGTCGCCGACAGCTCGGCGACCGGCACGTCGTCGATCGTCCAAGAGAACGCGAGCGTCACGGGATCGCCCTCGATGTCCGAGACGCCGCTCGGAACGCAGGTCGTGGGCGTGCCCGTATGCGTCAGGGCCGGCGTGAGCGACACGGACGTGATGCTCGGCGGCGCGTTGCCGATCGTCCGCGGGCTCGAGCTTACGGGCGCTCCGTCGGACGATGCGTCGCTCGGGGTCACGATGCACCGCAAGACGTCGCTGGTCGTGAATTCACTCGGCGCGAGCGTCGCGCCCGTGGCCGCGATCGGCGCGTCGTTCACGGTCCACGCGAAGGCGAAGCGCACGAGGTCTCCGTCGTCGTCGGTCGCCACACCGGGCACGCAGGTGAGCGTGGACGCGCTCGTCGCGGGATTGGGCTCGAGCGCGACGGAGACGAGGCGCGGAGGCGTGTTCGAAGGCCCGGCGTCCGGGCCGGCGTCGTCGTCGAGCACGCCGGCGTCGGACGTACCGCCGTCTTCCGTGATGTGGGCGTCCTCGGACGCGTCGAGAGCCGCACCGTCGATCGGTGTCGCATCGTCCGGCGAGGCCGCGTCGTCGATGGCCGCGTCGCGCACACCGCCATCCCACGCAGCCGCGTCCGTGCCGGCGGCGTCGACGCTGGCTCCGTCGTCCGCGGGCGCGCATGCGCCGAGACTGACGAGAACGAAGAGCACGATGGTTGCGCGCCTCATGAAATCTCCTGGGGCCTTGTCCGCATGAAGGGCCTCTTCTCGGTCCTTGCTGGTCGCTGATCCGGTCATCGAGCACGTGGATCGAGGATCCGGGAGGCCGTTCCGAGGGTCAAGCACCGCGTGGAGACGGCGGGCGG
>JALYRN010000687.1 GCA_030855295.1 Myxococcota bacterium
GCGTCGTTCTCCCGCGCACCGTCCCGAGGCGGAAGGCCCTCGCGCATCGTCGCGCCGAGGGGGAGGCTCGCCTCGCGCGCGAGCCGCTCGTCCTGATCGAAGTCGGTCGGGATCGGCGGCGGCGTCGAGAGCGCCGCGGCGCGCGCCAGCGCGTGCGTCGTCACCGCGAGCAGCGCCTCGGGCGAGAACGGCTTGGTGATCGCGTCGACCGCCCCGGTCTGCGCGAGGAACCCGTCGCCGATCCGATCGGCCTTCGCGCTCATCAGCACGATCGGGACGCGCGCGAGGTTGTCGATCGAGCGCAGCGCCTGACACAGCTGGAAGCCGTTCATGTGCGGCATCACGAAGTCGACGAGCACGAGATCGGGCACCTTCGCGCTCGCGACGTCGAGGCCCTCGCGCCCGTCGGCCGCGAGGCACACCTCGAAGCCGGCCTCGCGCAGCGTGCGCTCCACGACCCGCCGCACGGTGGTGCTGTCGTCGACGACCAGGATGCGGCGTGACATCGGGACGGGAGCATAGCGAACGCGCGGCAGGGATGCGTGCGCCGCGTGATAGGCTGGCGCCCCGTGACCGCCGCCGACCTCGCGCGCCTGACCGCCGAGACGCTCTATCTCGTGCTGCTGGTCTCCGCGCCCGCGCTCCTCGCGAGCCTCGTCGTCGGGGTCGTGGTCGGCCTGATGCAGGCGGTGACGCAGGTGCAGGAGCAGACCCTGTCGTTCGTGCCGAAGCTCGTCGCGGTCGCGATCACGCTCGCGGTGCTCGGTGGGTGGATGAGCGGCGAGCTCGTGCGCTTCACGTCCTCCCTCTGGCTCGCGATCCCTCGCCTCGTGCACTGAGGTCGTTCCGGGGATGCAGGCGCTGCTCGAGCAGCTCGGTGGAGGAGGCGAGCTGGCGCGCGCGATCGGCGTGGCGCTCCTGGTGGCCGCGCGCGTGGCGCCGCTGACGATCCTCGTGCCGTGGATCGCGCTGCGCGGCTCGCCGCCGGCGCTGCGGATCGCGCTGCTGCTCTCGCTGACGGTCGCGCTCACGCCGATCGCGATCTCCGCCTCGCCTCCGCTGCCGCCCGACCTGCTCACGTTCGTCGTCGCGATCGCGCGCGAGGTCGCGATCGGCGCGGTGTTCGCGATCACGATCTCGGTGCCGCTCTATGCGCTCGATCAGGCGGGCCGGCTGGTCGACGCGATGCGCGGCGCGTCGCAGTCGGAGTCGGAGTCGCCCGCGGGGGATCGCACGAGCCCGCTCGGGAACCTGCACCTATTGCTCGGGGCCGTGCTCTTCGTCGCGCTCGGCGGTCATCGGCTCGTGATCGCTGCGCTCGGCGAGGGGCTGATCGACGTGCCCGCGGGCGCCGCGGTGGCCGGGCCGGATCTCGCGGCGTTCACGATGGGCGCGGCGCGGATCGTGGTGTCGTCGCTGACGCTCGCGGTGTCGTTCGCGGCGCCCGCGGCGGTCGCGCTGATCGGAGTCGAGGTCGGGCTCGGCATCGTGGGGCGCGCGGCGCCCGCGATCCCGATGTACTTCGCCGGCATGCCGCTGCGCGCTGCGGCGGGCGTCGCGGCGGTGCTGCTCGGCCTCTCGGTGCTCGTGCCGCACCTGCCCGCGATCATGCGGGGCGCGGTGCAGTCCGCGTCGTCCCTGGTCGGCACGCTCGGCGGTTGATTCGACAGGAGCGCTCGCCCCGGAGGGCGCGGACGGGAGCGCGCACGGCGGGTGCCCGCGCGATCACGCGCCGGGCACGAGATCGAGCGGCGCGCCGTCGTATCGATGGGGCATGCCCGAGAGATCGATCTCGAGCTCGATGTCGGGCCCGTCGTCCGACACGAACACGCGTCCACCCACGATGTCGAAGTAGAGGCGTGGATCGCCGTCGACGCGCGTGCCGTTGCGATCGCGCGCGAACACGAAGCTGGCGCCGCGCTCGTAGCAGGCGTTGTAGCCGCCGTCGGCGAGGCCGTAGACCACGTCGCCGCCGCACTCCACGCGGATGCGGCAGTTGTAGTAGACGTCGTCGGTGCGGAGCACCTCGATCGTGCAGTCGTCGCCGGGCTGCGGGTACACCGGACCGCGCGCCGCGGCGACCCGCGCTTCGTAGACCTGCGGCGCGCCGAGAGGACGGATCGCGCGCGGAGCCGCGCCACCGCAGCCGGTGGCGACGAGGACGAGCGCGAGGACGAACCGAGGACGCACCGCCCCAGCTTAGTACGAGCACGGCGGTCGGCGCTCGACGGCGGTCGCGCGGTGCTCGCGATCCGAGCGGCGTGGAGTGGCGCTCGCGGCGCGACCTCGCAATACTCCGAGCGTGCCCCGACGCGCGCCCGCCCGCTCCCGTGCTCAGCCGAGAGACGCTCTTCGCGAGTACCACGAGAGCCCTCCGGCGATCGTGCGCGACATGCAGGAGTGGCTCGCGGTGGGTGATCGACAGGCCGCCGCCGAGCGCGTGCGTCACTGGCTGATCGCGTCGTACGAGCTCGCGCCCGTGAAGGTCGCGCCCGCGCCCCGCGCCCCGGCGCGTCGCGCGCGCCGCACCGACGAACGTTGAGTCGACAGGAGTGCTCGCCCCGGAGGGATTCGGACGGGAGCGCGCGCTTCGCGCGCGGACGGAAGGTCCCGGAGCGGGCGAGCCGATTATCAGACAGTCGTCGAGCCTGCCGGGTCACCCGAGGATCATCGTCTCGCTGAGGAGCTTGCCCTCGCGGTAGCGGCGCAGGTTCCAGCGCTCGAAGAGCTCCTTCTCGTCGCCGCTCCGCAGCCAGCGCGCGAAGAGCTCTCCCATCACCGGCGCCATCATGAAGCCGTGGCCCATGAAGCCGCTCATCAGGTAGAGCCCGGGCACCTCGTCGACGTCGCCGACCAGCGGGTTGCCGTCGGGCGTGATGTCGTAGCAGCCCGCCCACTGCCGGAGGATCTTCACCTCACCGAGGATCGGCATCGCCCGCGCCAGCGCGCGCGCGTACATCCCGAGGAAGCGCAGCGACGAATTCTGATCGACGCCGGGCGGCACGTTCGCGTTCGAGATGCCGCCCACGAGCTCGCCCCGCATGGACTGCGAGAAGTAGAGGCCGTCCGAGAGATCGCCGACCAGCGGTCGTAGAAACGGCTTGAGCGGCTCGGTCGAGCAGATCTCGTGTCGGTGCGGATGGCTCGGCAGCTCGACCCCGACGAGCCGCGTGATCTCCGGTGACCACGCCCCGGCGCACACGACCACGCGCTCGGTCGCGATCGTCCCGCGCGACGTCACGACGCCGCTGATGCGGCCGTTCCGCGTCTCGAGCGACTCGACCTCGGTGTGGGTGTGGAGATCGACGCCGAGCTTCTCGCAAGCCCGCGCGTAGCCCCACACGAACGGCCACGGGAAGACCACTGCATCGTCGGGGTTCCAGCTCGCGGCGATGAACTGCGATACGTCGAGCTCCGGCACGACCTCGCGGATCTCGGCGCGATCGATGATCCGCGTCGGGAGCCCGACGCTCCGCTGCAGCTCCGCGCTCTCCTCGAGCTGCGCGACCCGCTCGTCGCTCCGTGCGAGGAAGAGATAGCCCCCGCGCCGGAACCACACGTTGATGCGCATCTCGGTCGCGAAGTCGGAGCAGATCTCGATCGAGCGCTTCATCAGCCGCACGTTCGTCTCGCTCGACCACTGCGCGCGCACGCCGCCGCCGTTGCGACCCGATGCGCCGCTGCAGAGGTAGCTCTTCTCGACGACGACGATGCGCTCTTGCCCGAGCCGCGCGAGGTTCCACGCGATCGCGAGCCCCATGATCCCGCCGCCGACGATCACCACGTCGGCGCGATCCGGAAGTGCGCGGGGCTCGGTCGTGCTCGCGCTCATCCGCTTCACGTCTCTTCCGGCTCGTCGATCACGCGCGCGAGGTGCGCGATCGAGATCGGATGGAACGGAGGTCGCGGCGTGATCGGCTGCGTCGGCGCCTGACCGCCCAGCGTGGCGAGCAGCCGTGCGCAGAGCGCGACGCACTGCTTGCCCTGGCACCATCCGGTGCCGAACCCGGTGTAGCGCTTCAGCGACTCGAGATCGCGATGGCCCGCGCGCACGGCCTCTTCGAGCTCGTGCGTGGTCACGTCCTCGCACCGGCAGACCACGATCTTGTCGCTCACGCGCCCGCCTCCGCCGATCGCTTCGCGCCCAGCTCGAGCGCGATCGCCTGCGCGGCCGCGCTCGCCTGCGCGATGCCCGCCGGCAGCGAGGTCACGCCCGACGCCCGACCGATCACGCG
>JALYRN010000688.1 GCA_030855295.1 Myxococcota bacterium
CACGACGCGCGCGAGACGGTGCGAGGACGTGGAGCGAGCGGTGGAGGTCTTCGTCATGCGCGCATCAACAAGGGCGGCGCACCGAAATTCCCTGGGCTCGCGGTGTCAGGATCAGATCTGCACCGTGACGATTGAGCACGTCAGCGAGCGTTCGGGCGCCGGGTCTCCCTACCGCACGTAGGAGCGTCTCCGGCATCGGCGATCGCGCGCCGCAGGCGCAGCGCACGTAGCTCGAGCGTGCCTCGATCGAAGCCCACTCGATCTCGATCACGGCATTGCAGCGAATGCATGAAGCCCGCATGGGAACGCTCGCGGTCATCTCCCCGGCGGACATCAGGCTCGAGGAGGGGGGCGACGGCGCGTGGGTCCGCTGTTCACGAACGGCGAACGGTGTTCGAAAGGAACGGGGGCCTTCAGGGTCATCCGCCCGCGTGGTCTTCTCAACGTACGTGTCCTACCGCTCTCGATGAGAACGATCGTGTACCAGTAGAGTCCGGCTTCGATCGATACGATCTCGCTCCATCCGACGACCCACGTCTTTTTCCCTCTGAGTTGCAACCCCTCCGGAGTCGGCACGACCACGAGGTGAGTGAGCCACCAGTACCGGAATCCTGCGAGTGTGCCGAAACCCAGGATCATCGGTACGGCGAGTAGCGGCAACCAAGTTCCTAAGTACGCTGCGCCGACGAATAGGGCGAGGACGCCTGCGAAGCACGCCGCTGCGATCGTTGCATCTACGATCGGCACCCATCTCGGGTAGGACTCTAGCGACCGGCTCAGCGACACGCCCGTGCGAGACAGCGACGAGAGCCACCATTCTTCAGCTGTCGTCATCTCTTCGGTTTCGGTCATCGTTCAGCAACTCCGGTCGATCCCGCAGCCGGATGCAGGGGCTACGGTCGCCTCGGGGCCGACATAGCCGTATGGCTCGGCGAGGTCACCTGGCGCGATGCGCACGGCGCCGAAGGGGTGGTGTGCGAGGTGTTGCACGGCTGCGCCGCTCGTGTCGGCGAGCACAACCGGGGTCGCCTCGGCATCGGAGAGATAGAGGGTCGCGCCCGCGGGCCAGTCGTGGATCGGCAGCGACATGTCGCGCACGGGAGGCAGTCCCGTGTCGCACGACACGATCATCCATGCAGCGATGAGCACCGCGGGACGGCGCCGCGTGACGACGACGATCACGAGGAGGCCGGCGAGCGCGATCAGCATCGTCGCGCCGGTGATGTCCGGACGACCCAGCACGCTGGCCGCGCTGGACGTGGGATCGTCGGGGACGTCGTCGACTCGCACGATGCGCTCCGTGCCCAGGAAGACGTAGCGGACGAGGCCGCCTGCTCGCTCCTCGACGTCGCGGTCGATGTAGCGGGTACCTTCGGTCCCGGTGGTCGTGATGGTTCGCTTCAGCACGCGCTCGTGGTCGAAGCCGTAGACGTACTCCTCGACGATGCCGTCGCGCATGACGCGCATGAGGCGGCCGTCGGCGTTCCACTCGAGGGTGCGCTCGCCGTCCCACGTGGTCCGGCCGGCCTCGTCGTAGTCGAACGCGCGGTCGCCCCAGTGCGTGAGCTGATCGGGGCCCGATCCGTCCTCGCCGTAGCGCATGGTGATGTTGAGGAAGGGCTCCGGGTGCGTCGACGTGACGGACTGGACGTTGGCGACGTCGTCGTAGGTCCACTGCGTCGCCCCGACACGATCGGTCACACCGACGAGGCGGTAGAGGTCGTCGTAGACGAGCTCGGTGAAGGAGAGGTCTTCCATTGGATCGACGCCGACACGATGGTCGACGATCGACGTGATCCGCGACGCGCCGTCGAGGATGTACTCGAGATCGCGGAGCGATTCGCCGTTTGCCGCGGCGCTCATGCGGCGCAGGCGCTGGCGGGCGTCGTACTCGCGGCGGTCGATGACGCGGTTGCCGTACGTCGCGGCGTCGAGCGTTCCCACGGCGTCCACGTCGGTCGAGCTTGCGTCAGCGTTGTTTGCCACGAGGGTCCGTGGCTCTGACCGCGATGTGCCGTCGGGATCCCTCGCCTGCGCGCCCGATCACGACGGTGACACCTGAGCCCGTCAGCTCCAGCCGCTCGACATGAGCCCACTCGTAGAGCTCACCGTCGATGCGCAGCCCAGTGTCCTCGAAGACGATGTCCGGCCGCGCCGAGTGCCATCGCACCAAGACTGCAACGATAGCAGCGGCGCTGCCCACGAGAGCCGCGAACGGAACCCAATGCTCGCCGCGCCCGTCGATCAGGACCAGCGCGCCGACCACTGCAACTCCCACGACCCCCACCCACAGAAGTCGACGTCCCATGTTCCTCGACACGAGCTGTCCAGGCACATAGCCCTCATCGATCAACCGCTCTCTTGGACTCTTGTGGGTCGGCATACGTTCTGGTCCGCAGTACCTCAGCAGCTCATCGTGCTTCCGCACGAATCCGGCGGGGTAGCGCTCGCGTCATCGGTCGACATAGGAGCCGCCGGCGCGGCGCTGCTGCTGCGCACCCGCCGATGCGTCCATCGCCCTCTCCGTCCGTACGCTCGTCGAAACTCCGGATTGTGCCGCACGGGTCCCCAGATGCCGAACTCGACGGCGCACGCTTCGCCGGCTAGACCGCGGCCGTCGTGGCGACCGCGTGTCTACAGCCCACGCCGATACGGCGGGCCAGGCCGCGCTCGCGCCAAGATGTCCCGCGCGAGCGTACTGGCAGCCTCGCTCGTTTCGCACGCGATCGTCCAGCGGCGCCCAAGCCCGCAGATGCGTCGCCTCGACGACACGATCGCGAACCGCGAACCAGGCTGCGAGGCCGGCACGGGCCTGAGGATCGCGCGCATCCACGAAGACGGAGATGCATGCGCGGCGACGTCTGGTGCACCCAGCCGGACGTCGACGACGTCAGGCCACGGAACGCGGTCCCAGGTACGCGCACACAGCACCCAGAGCCCCTCCTCGTCGAGCCGCGTCGTCAGAACGCGAGGAAAGTGCAGATGCAGCTGAACCCAGAGCGCCGCAGCCACGACAGGGCTCACGGCGAACCAGTAGTACCCCTGGGAAGCACCGATCACGCTGACGGTGATCGCCCCGACCGTAGTCGCGGCGAGGATTGCGACCGTCGACCTCGCGTACCGCGCCGCGTCGTCCTCGACGCTGATTCGCGCGGCGCGCTCGTGCTCGCTCAGATGCACATGTCCTCTCCGCACCACGTACGCCGTGGCGTCTCGCGTTGGGGCGCCGACGTCGCCGCATCAGCGGGCGACGACCCTGTCACCGCCGGGCGAGTGCAGCGGTTCAGCCGCCCGAGGGCTTCGAGGGTCCGGAGCCGGAGGAGCTCGAGGAGGAGCTCGACGACGAGTCCGACGACTTCGAGGAGGAGCTCGACTCGGAGGACTTGGAGGACGAGCTCGAGTCGGACGAGCTGGTCGATGCGGCAGGGGTCGAGGAGGAGTCGCTGGTCGACTTCTCGGCGCTCGGCTTCTTCGCGGCGGGCTTGTGGTACAGGTCCTTGTACCAGCCGTCGCCCTTGAGCATGAAGTTGCCGCCGGAGATCAGGCGCTTCGCCTTGGGCTCACCGCACTTCGGACACACCTTGATCGGTGCGTCGACCATGCGCTGCTCCTGCTCCCAGCCGTTGCTGCAGGCTTCACAGGTGTACTCGTACGTCGGCATATAGCGGCGCCGAGGTTAAGTCGGCAGCGCCGAAACGCAAGGCGCCCGCGGGCGTTGACGCGAGCGCGAGCGGAGCACACGCTCGGCGCTGCCGTCGGTGTGGGTGTCGCGAACATCCACCTCGAGGGAAGCCGGTGAGAATCCGGCGCTGCCCCGCAGCGGTGTGCAGGAACGAACGTCGTGGCGACCACTGCGTGCCTCGTCCCCCGGGCGAGCGCGCGGGAAGGCACGATCAGTAGGAGGGCGTTCCGCCCGCGCCTGCGAGCCCGAAGACCTGCCGCCGGTGCCTGCGCATGATGCGCAGGCGGTTCGCGCGTTCCGAGGGAGGACGCGCGGGCGAGGTCGAGGGAGACGCGCGGGCGAGGCCGGAGGCCTGCGCGCACGCGCGTGGCAGAGGGCGAACCGATGCGTCGATGGTCGTGGTGCGCGGGCGCGTTGACGCTCGCGGCATGTGGAGCTCCGGACACTCTCGGTTCCGATGCCGGCGTCGGAGGCGACAGCGCGGCGTCGAGCGCGGCGGTGCTGGCGACCGAGATCGCGTCCGCGCCCGGCGCGACCGGGAGCGGCTACGGC
>JALYRN010000689.1 GCA_030855295.1 Myxococcota bacterium
GTCCAGCGGCGCGCCGAGCGGGACGAGGACGCCGCCCGCCGCGCCGACGAGCTCGCGAAGGCCGCCGATCCACGGCGCGGGCTGCGCGTCGGCGACGTGCTGCTGCACATCGGCGACTCGCTCTGGCTCGCCGGCGCGATCGAGCTCGACGAGGAGGGCACCACGATCGTCCTCTTCCGCACGCCCGAGAACACGCGCGCGTCGTGGGTCGCGCAGCTCGACGACGAAGCGTGCGAGCTCGCGCTGCTCTCGGAGTCGACCGAGATCCCCGACGGCAGCATCCCCGATCGCCTGCCGGTCGGCGGCCGCCTGCTCTCGCTCTCCAAGCGCGGCCGCGCCCGCGTGCGCACCCGCGGCGAGCACCTGCCGAAGATCGGAGCGACCGCGCGCTTCACGATCCTGTCCGACGTCGGCGGCCGGATGGCGATCGTGATCGACTTCGACGGCGCGCCGCGCCTCACGCTGGTCGGCGATCGCGTCGAGCGCGCGCTGATCGACGTGCTTCCGGGAGGCTAGACGCTACTTGGCGCGCTTGGAGGCGGCCTTCTTGCGCGTCTTGGGCGCGGGCACGACCTCGGGCTCGGGCGGCACGATGCTCTCGAAGTAGCGGATCGCGCTCTCCATCGAGCTCATCAGCGCCTCGCGCACGACGGTCGCGAGCGCGTTGTCGTTCGTCTTGAGCGCGTCGTAGTAACGCTGCCGCTCGGTCGCGTGGATGATCGCGGGCGGATAGCCGTTCGCGAGCAGGATCAGGTTCATCACCAGCCGCGCGATCTTCCCGCTGTGCTTGGGGAAGGGGTAGATGTGCAGCAGCTGGAAGTGCGCCTTGGCCGCGAGCCGGACCGGGTGCGTCGTGCGCTTGGTCTCGGCGGAGCTCACCCACTGCGTGAACTGACGCAGCTTGTAGCTGATCTTGTCGGGCGGCGAGATCTCGTGGAAATAGAGGCGGTGCAGCGGCATGTCCTTGCGGTATGCCGGCGGCTTCTTGCCCTCGGACTCCTCGGGCGCGAGGCAGATGTAGAGATCCTTGAGCGTCTCGAGGTCGACCTTCAGCCGCTTGCGCGTCGACATCTCGCGCACGAGCTCGATGGCCTTCTTGTTCTGACGGATCTCGTCGAACGTCGGGACCAGCGTCTGGTCGGCGGGCGGCTCGCCCTGGAGCGCGGCCGCGAGCTCGGGGATCGAGTAGACGACACCTTCGAGCGCGCTGTCGTGGTGGATCCACGAGACGTCGAGCTTGAAGAAGTACTCCGCGCGCGCAGCCTCGGGGCTCGCGGCGATCAGCTTCTGGAGCACGCCGAGCCGCTGGTCGAGCTTCTGGGCCTGCTGCTGGATGCGCGCGAACTCGGCGCCCGGGTTCTGCGAGGACATGGCGTGGCTCGTCATGTTCTGAAAGAGACCGCCAGGGAAAAGAACCCGCGGCCCGCGAAAGATACCAGCATGCGGCAATGTGGGCAAGCTGCCGCCTTCGTGTTCAGGGGTTTTCCTCCAAGATTTCGCGGATCTGCGCGTCGAGATCGGACTCGCTGGGGACCCCGGATTCGTAGCGCCGCACGACCCCCGCGCGGTCGATCAGCACGAGCGTCGGGATCGACGAGACGCGATAGCCGGACTGCATCGCCCCGCTCTGATCGTGCAGCGTCGGG
This sequence comes from Myxococcota bacterium, assembly GCA_030855295.1. GTDB lineage: Bacteria > Myxococcota_A > Polyangia > Polyangiales > Sandaracinaceae > Sandaracinus. The sequence continues at coordinate 1,647 of JALYRN010000689.1, forward strand.
AAGCCGATGTGCAGCGCGCGGTGCGCGCCGAGGATCGCGGCGGGCGCGCGATCGCCCTCGACGTTGACGCCGAGCGTGACCAGTCCCGCGTCGCGGTGCTGCTCCGCGAGCCGCGTGAGGATGGGGACCGACTCGCGGCAGGGCGCGCACCAGCTCGCCCAGAAGTCGAGCAGCACCGGGCGACCGCGCAGCGACTCCAGCGACACGCGGTCGCCCGTCGCTGCGCCCTCGCCCGCCGCGATCACGCCGTCGATCGGAGGCGCGGGCTGGCCGACCAGCGCGGCCTCGGGGCCGCAGCGGAAGACGTTCTGCCCGGCCCACGTCGCGAGCACGAGGAACAAGAATCCCCAGCCGACCCATCCCATGATGCGCTTGCTCGTCGGTCCTCCGTCGTCGCTCATCCGTGCTTTCCTCTCGGTGCGGAGCGTCGGCGGACGGCGCCCTCGATGGCCGCCAGCGGAAGGTGGATGCGGAACGCAGCGCCGCCCTCTCTCGATTCGCCGCACGCGATCGTGCCGCCGTGCTCGAGCACGATCTTCTTCACGATCGCGAGGCCGAGGCCGGTGCCCTCCTCGCGCGTCGTGTAGTACGGATCGAAGACGCGCTCGCGCGCATCGGCAGGCACGCCGGGACCGTCGTCGCGCACCTCGAGCAGCGCCTGATCGCCGTCGCGGCGAGCGGCGACGATGACGTGACCGCCCGGCCCGCTGCGCTCGCGCGAGCCGACCGTCGCCTGCACCGCGTTGCGCACGAGGTTGTCGAGACAGCCGCGGAGCATCTGCGCGTCGATCTTCACCGGCAGCTCGTCCCGATCGTCGATCTCGAGCCGCAGCTCGGGAATGGCGAGCCCCGGCGCAGGGGCCCCGCGCTCCGACGCGAGCGCGGTCGGATCGAGGCCGCGCGCCGCGTCGCGCGCGAACGAGCGCAGATCCGCGGGCTCCAGCGAGGGCTCGGGAAGACGTGCGAACTCGCTGAATTCCTTCACCAATCGGCGCAGCGTCGTCACCTCTTCCTCGACGATGTCGCGCACGTCGCCGAGGGTGCGCCGGAACTTCGGATCGTCGCCCGAGTAGCTGCGATCGAGCTGCTGCACCGCGAGCTGGATCGGCGTCAGCGGGTTCTTGATCTCGTGCGCGAGCCGCTTGGCGACCTCCTGCCATGCGCCGACCCGCTGCAGGTACTCGATGCGATCGCGAGAGCTGCGGATGTCGCGGACCATCGCGTTGAACGCGCGCGTGAGCTCGCCGACCTCGTCGGCCTCGTCGGTCGGTACCTCGACGCTCAGATCGCCGCCGCCGACCTTCTGCGTCGCGTCTGCGAGCACGACGATGCGCCGGGTGACGCGCCGCGAGACGACGATGCCGATCGCGAGCGCGACCACCGCGACGCTGAGCAGGAGCGCGATGTAGACCGCGAGATAGAAGCCGGACACGTACGAGGTGCTCGCCTCGAGGTGACGGTAGACCTCGACGACCTCGCCCGCGCGCTGGTAGGCGCGGAAGGGCTCGACCGGCGCGGCGATGGTGACGCGCACTCGGTAGCGCGGCGCGCCCGGCGGATCGTCGATGGTGCGATCGAGCGCGATCTGCCGGTACGCGTCGGGATCGATCGTGCGCGTGCGCTCCGCGAGCACGCTGCCGGCGTCGTCCTCGACGCGCGCGCCGACGAGGTGGGGATAGCGCTCGAGCGCGCGATCGAGCTCGGCGCGGGCCCCGTCGCGATCACCGTCGTGGAGCGCGCGCACGAGGCGGTGATCGAACGCGACCGCGTCGGCGGTGCGCTCGGCATCGGCGCGCAGGTGCACGAGATGATCGTGGTAGGCGTCGAGGCTCGCCTCGAGCTGGCGCCGCACGCGCGGGTTCACGCCGACGCGGTACGACTCCGCGAGCACGCCACGACCGAGCACCAGCGCGCCGATCAGCGGGATGAACGCGACTGCGGCGATCACCGCGAGGATGCGCCGCTCGAAGCGCCCCAGGCGCAGCGGGCTCGCGCGTCCGGCGAACGGAGGCGGCGTGCTCATGGGCAGCGCACCTCGTCCGACGAGCGGAAGCGCAGGACGCGCTCGGCGTCGCCGATGCGGCGGTTGACGAAGAGGCTGACGAACGAGCCGAAGAACGCGTCTCCCGAGGTGCCGACCCCGTCGGGGCGCGCGAGCCAGCGGCGGATGCGATGCACGGTGTCGGGCGAGAGCGGGTTGAGCTCGACGAGCACCGCGAACCACACGGCCGCGCCGCGCGCGCCGTCCCAGTCGCGCGCGCGTCCGACCGCGAGCCCGTCGAGATCGAGGCACGCGTCGACCACGCGATCGATCGAGCTCATCGTCTCGGAGCGATCCGACGCGTCGGTCTGGATCTGCACGCGGTAGGTGAGCCCCCACGGGTCGTAGGTCACGCGGCACGAGCGCACGCCGATCGCGAGCGGCGTGGTCGCGTCGCCTCGGTACGCGTAGACGCGCGTGACGAGCGTCTGCGGCAGGCCGCTCTGGAGCCGGCGCACCATCGCGGCGTCGGCGAGATCGCCCGCGTCGGCGCGGACGCGCGCGCGTCCGTCCTCGAAGCGCGCGGTGATCGCGCGCCGCGCGAC
>JALYRN010000690.1 GCA_030855295.1 Myxococcota bacterium
ACGCGAAGCGCGATCGACGCTGCGGTGCGCGAGATCGAGGCGCGCGCGCGGGGCGAGACCACCGGCGGCGGCAGCGGCGGCGGCGGCGGCACGCTGACGCTTCCCCCGCGCTGAGCCGACAGGAGTGCTCGCCCCGGAGGGACCGGACGGAAGCGCGCGCTTCGCGTGCGGACGGAAGGTCCCGGAGCGGGCGAGCCGATTTTTAGACAGCCTTTGAGCCGACAGGAGTGCTCGCCCCGGAGGGACCGGACGGAAGCGCGCGCTGTGAGCGCTCGGCGGGGCCGGCGGTGCCGGGGGCCGGCGGGTCTGCTAACGGTGCGCGCGGCATGCGGATCGTCCTGGGAGTCGCGATCGTGATGGCGGTCGGCTGCGGCAGCGGCAGCGACGCTGATGCCGGCCCGACGCAGACGAGCGCTCTCGCCGCGGGCTTCCGCTCGGCCCGCGTCGACGCGACGCTCGAGTCGGCCTCCCGCGTCGTGCGCACGCGAGGGTTCGCGGCCGAGGGCGATGCGTGGCGCGGGTTCCTGATCGAGCAGGGGACCGACGTGCGCCCGCTGCCGCTGCGCACCGGAAGCTGTTACGTGGTCGTCGGCGTGGGCTCGACCGCGCTGCGCGAGCTCGAGCTGCGCATCTTCGATGGCGATGGCGGGGAGGTCGCGCGCGACGGCGAGCAGGGGCCGATCGCGGCACTTCGCTTCTGCCCCGCCCAGAACGGCACCTACTACGCGGTCTCGCGCGCCGCCGCCGGCAGCGGCCTCTACTCTGCACGGGAGTTCCGCGGGCCGACGGGGCTCGCGTTCCGCATGGACGACGTGCTCCGCGCGATCACGCCGGTCACGCCGGCGGAGCGCGATCCGGGATGACGCGACGGATGACGCGGGCGATCGGCGCGCGCGCGATCGGCGTCCTGGCGCTCTGCGTCGCGGTGACCGCCTGTGACGAGAGCGCGCCGGCACCGTCGTCGATCTCGGGAAGCCTGCCGCCCGGCGAGGGACCGCTCGACCCGCTCAGCCGGCGACACGCGCGGCTGCGCGAGCGCATGGAGACACGAGGCTACGTCGAGGTGCCGCCGACCGCGCGTGTGTTCGCCATCGAGGATCGCGGCGTGCTGCTACCGCTCGACCTCGAGGTCGGGGCGTGCACGACCTTCGTCGCGCTCGCGACGAGCGAGCTGCGCGATCTCCAGCTGACGCTCTACGACGGCGAGGGCGAGGAGGCGGCGCGCGACGAGGTGCCGGGCGAGGGCGGGCTCGTGCACGCGTGCCCCGAGGCCGTTTCTCCGGACGCGCGCACGGCGCCGTATTATCTGGCGCTCGAGGCGCGCGACGGAACGGGCTCGATCGCGATCGCGCAGTTCCGCAGCGAGGCCGGCGGGGGTGATGGATTCGAGGGGCTCTGGGACGAGGTCCTCGCGCCGCGCGTGCCGTTTCCCGATGTGGAGGCTCGGCTCGCGGAGGCGCGCACGGCGCTGCGCGCGCGCGGGCTCTCGCCGGTCGACGCCGCGCGGGTCGAGTGGGTGGGCGAGGGCGGTGCGCTGCGGATGCCGCTGCGCTTCGAGAGCGAGCAGTGCTACGTCGCCACGGCGCGCGGAGGTCAGGGCGCGCGCGACGTCGATCTGTACCTCTTCGATCCCGCGGGCGTGGAGGTCGGGCGTGATCTGGGCACCGACGCCGAGCCGACGATCGAGCACTGCCCCGAGAGCAGCGGTCGCTACATCGTCGAGGCGCGTGCGTTCGAGGGCGAGGGCGCGATCGGGATGATGGTGCTCGGCGCAGCGTCACTCGGGCTCGCGGGCACCGAGGCCAGCGCGGGCGCCGGTGCGCTCGACGCGGAGCTCGCAGCGCGGAGCGAGCCGGCGGCCGCCGACGTGGCGCTCGGCGTCCTCGCCGCGGAGCTCGCGGAGCGAGGCTTCGAGGCGCCGATCTTCGCGAGCCGCGACGCGTCGATCGCGCCGGGGGAGACGCGGATGCACGAGGTCGTGGTCGGGCCCGGGTGCTCGCTGATCGTCGCGTCCGCGTCGCGCGAGGGCATGGACGTCGATCTCTATCTCGCCGACGAGTCGGGCCGCGAGATCGATGCCGACACCGCGATGCACGCGACCGCGCGGGTGCGCGGGTGTCGCTCGGTGCCAGCGGTGCTGCGCGTCGCGGTGAAGGCGTACGGTCGGGACGGTCGCTACGCGCTCGCGACGATGCGCGCGCCGGCGTCGATCGGCGACGTCCAGGGGCTCCGTCTCGAGGAGGCGATCGCGGGGCCGCGCGTGCGTGGCTTCGAGGTGCGGGAGCGCTTCGCCGCCACGCTCGAGGCCGGCGTGCCGTTCATGCGCGACGTGCAGGTCATGCCGGGGCGCTGTGCGGCGATCGCGGCCGCGGGCGCGGCCGAGGTGCAGGACGTCGATCTCTTCCTGCGCGATGTCGCGGGCGTGCTGGTCGCGTCGGAGGCAGGCCCCTCGTCGCACGCGACCGTCTCGCGGTGCGCGGAGGACGTGCCGACCACGGTCCGCCTCGAGGCGATCGCGACGCGCGGCGCCGGCGAGGTGGCGTTCGCGATCCTCGACGCGCCCGCCCCTTGATCCGACTGTCCGCCGGGCTCGGAGCGCGCGCTACTCGGCGATGCTCGCGCGCTCGGCGAGGCCGTCGCTCGGCGCGTCCTCGCGCGTGGGATCGCTCGGTGCGCCGAGCGCGGCGCGAGAGAGGATCGCCTCGCAGAGATCGCCGAAGTCGTAGCCGGCACCGGCGGCGATCTTCGGCAGCAGCGACGTCGCCGTCATGCCCGGCAGCGTGTTCACCTCGAGCACGTACTCGTTCTCCCCCTCGGTCACGAGGAGATCGACGCCGGTGGCTCCGGTGCATCCGAGCGCACCGTGCGCGCGCTCCGCGAGGTTCAGCACGCCCTTGTATCGCGTGGGCGCGAGGCGGGCCGGGAAGTGGTACTCGCTCCGCCCGCTCGTGTACTTCGACTTGTAGTCGTAGAACTCGCCCTTCGGCACGATCTCGATCGCGCCGAGCGCACGACCGTCGAGCACCGCGACGCGGATCTCGCGGCCGACGACGTGACGCTCGACGAGCACCGACCGATCGAAGCGGGCTGCATCCTCACAGCGTGCCCGCAGCTCGGCCATGCTCTCCGCCTTGCCGGCGCCGACGCTCGATCCCGAGCGACGCGGCTTGACGAACACCGGGAACCCGAACGAGCCGTGCCGCTCCTCGAGCCGATCGAGCTGGTCGCTCTCGACCGAGTAGTAGGGCGGCGTCGGCACGTTGTAGAGCCGGAACAGCTCCTTCGACTTGAGCTTGTCCATCGCCAGCGCGCTCGCGAGCACGCCCGAGCCCGTGTACGGGATTCCCATCACCTCGAGGAGGCCCTGGACGCAGCCGTCCTCGCCGTAGGTGCCGTGCAGCGCGATGAACGCGATGTCGATCGGTGTCTGCCGCAGCACGCGATCGATGTCGCGGTCGACGATCACACGAACGACGTCGTGCCCGCGCGCCTCGAGCGCCGCGAAGATCGCCTCGCCGCTCTTGAGCGAGATGTCGCGCTCCGGGCCCATGCCGCCCATCAGCACACCGACACGCCCGAACTGCTTGTTGTCGACGCTGCTCTTCATGAGTCGTGCTCCTCCGCCACCGACCGCATCCGGGATGGATGCGTCACCACGCAAGGGAACGTTTCGCAGCTCTCACGCCAGGCCCTCGTGTCGAGAGCCATCACGCAGATCCGCGGAAATTCGAAGCGATACCGAGGCTCCGGCGGCTCTCTCGTGCGTCATTCCAGACACGCGATCGATGCCGTATGCCCATGCCTTACGCGGCTGGATCCGGGGCGTCAAAAAAGTCGCTCTGCCGAGCGCGACCGGCGTTGGTACCAGACGCCTCACTCGCTCGCAAACTGCAGCACGGGGTAGTCGAAGAAGCCGCCCGAGCGCGCGACGATCGCCACCTGGATCGCGGCGCCGCGGCGCACGTGCAGCGCCGACCGCGCCTGCGCGGGCATGAACACGAGGTCCGCCCACTCCTCGCCACCTGCGTGGCGGCAGCGGATCGTCATCCGGTTCTGCACGCCGGCGGGGTAGCTGCGGCGTCGCAGATCGTTCGCCTCGAGGATGTCGATGTCGCCCGCGTGGCTGACGGCGCACTGCTGCGTGCTCCCGACCAGCGCGGGGTCGCCGCCGATCTGCCGCAGGTCGAACCCGGTCGCGACGGTCGCGGGCGCGACGGGCGTGCGGCCTGCCT